>JBDSPC010000196.1:0-11085 GCA_039914485.1 Nocardioides sp. | reverse complement strand
ACATGGCCTCCTCCGTCACCCCCGACATCGCCGGACTCCGCGCCCTGAGCCACCCCGTCCGGCTGCGGATGCTCGGCCTGCTGCGCAGCGAGGGCCCGGCCACCGCGACCACGCTCGCGCAGCGCCTCGACCTCAACACCGGCGCGACGTCCTACCACCTGCGCCAGCTCGCGCAACACGGCTTCATCACTGAGGACACCGACCGCGGCAACGCCCGCGACCGGTGGTGGCGCGCGGCCCACGAGAGCACCCGCACGGACTTCCGCGAGCAGGACGAGAGCGACGAGGACATCGAGGCCTACCTCTCCACGGTCGCCCAGCTGTACGGCGACCGGCTGCGCTCCGCCGTCGCCGAGATGCGCTTCCTGCCGGACGAGTGGCGCACCGTCGGCACGCTCAGCGACTGGGAGATCAGGCTGACGCCGGCCCGGGCCGAGGCCCTGGTGACCGCGCTCGCCGCGATGATCCAGGACGAGCCCGACAGCGCCGAGGCCGACGCCGCGCCGTTCTCGATCAACCTCAACGCGTTCGTCCGACCGGGGGCGGTGCAGGCGGAATGAGCACCCCACGCCGTTCTTCTCCGCCGCTGCGCTCCCCCGAACAACGCCGCAGGGACCCCGCATGAACCGTCGGGCTCCCCTGGTCGGCGGGCTGACCGCCGAGGGCATCTCCTTCGTCGGCACCCGGATCTCGATGATCGCGATCCCGTGGTTCGTGCTCTCGACCACCGGCTCCGCCACCCAGACCGGGCTGGTCGCGGCGGTCGAGATCACCCCGCTCGTCGTCTTCAAGGCGCTCGGCGGTCCGTTGCTCGACCGCGTCGGACCGCGCCGGGTCACCCTCGCCTGCGACCTGGCCTCCGCGTTCGTGGTCGCCGCGATCCCGCTGCTGCACCACCTCGGCCTGCTCACCTTCCCCGCGCTGCTCGTGCTGGTCGCGATCGCCGGCGCGCTGCGCGGCCCGGGCGACGCGGGCAAGGCCGCGATGACTCCGGAGATCGCCCGCGTGGCCGGGGTGTCCCTCGAGCGCGTCACCGGCCTCGCCGGCGCGATCGAGCGCACCTCGACGATGCTGGGCGCCGCCCTCGCCGGCCTGCTGATCGCGTGGATCGGCGCGGCCAACGCGTTGTACGTCGACGCGTTCTCGTTCCTCGTCTCGTGCGCGGTCTTCGCGCTCGCCACCACCGGACTCGGGCAACCGGTGGCTGAGGCGGCCGGCACTTCGACGTACGCGAAGGAGCTCGGAGCGGGGTGGCGGTTCCTGCGCACCGACCCGGTCCTGGTCGCGATCTGCGCGATGGTCGCGATGACCAACCTCATCGACCAGGCCTATTCGGCGGTGCTCGCGCCGGTGTGGGCCAAGGAGTCGGGCGCTGGTGTCGCGGTGCTCGGCACTCTGTTCGCGGTCATGAGCGCGGGCTCGGTGGTGGGTGCGCTGATCGCCGCGAAGTGGGGCGAGACACTGCCGCGCTACCGCACCTACGTGATCGCCTTCCTGATCGCCGGGGCGCCGCGGTTCGTGGTGATGGCCCTCGACTCGCCGGTGTGGGCGGTCTTGGTCGTGACCGCGGTCGCGGGGCTGGCGTCCGGCTTCCTGAACCCGATCCTGGGCGCGGTCATCCTCGAGCGGATCCCGGCGCCGCTGCTGGGGCGCGTGTCGTCGCTGAACACCGCACTGTGCTGGTCGCTGATGCCGCTCGGTGGGGTGCTCGGCGGTCTCGCGGTGACCGGAATCGGCCTCGCTCCGGCGCTGTTGATCGGCGGCATCGCCTACGCCGCAACGACGATGGCGCCCACCCGGGTGCCGAGCTTCCGCGCGATGGACCGGGTCGTCGACGAAGTCCCAACCCCCTTGGCGCCGACGCGCCCTCGTGCTTAGAGTGCGACGGTCACGCCATTCGAGGGGGAACGTCTTGCGGTCACCGGGTGCTCGTCGTCTTGCTGTTCTGGTCATGATCACTCTGGGAGCGGGGGTGCTGCCGGCGGAGATGAACCAGGCCTCGGCCGCCCCCGACGACGGGTCCTTCACCTCGCTGCGCGGGTTCGCGCCGACGGGTGACAAGGTCCGCGTGAAGCCGCGTGAGTACGCCGCCTCGCGGGTCGATCTCGCCACGCTGCGTGGCGAGCTGCCGACCGGCACCGCGTCGTCCCTCGTCTCGATCCCCGATCCGGCCGGCGCGCCGCAGACCTTCCGGGTCGTGCGCACCCAGCGGATGGAGTCGGAGCTCGCCGCGGCCCACCCCGAGATCTCGACCTACTCCGGACGCGGCGTCGACGACCCCGGCTCGACCATCGCCCTCGACCTCACCCCGATGGGGTTCCACGCGTCCGTGCGTTCCGGCGGCCAGGGGGCGTGGTTCGTCGACCCGGCCTACAACCGCCGCGGCACCACCGCACACCTCAGCTACTACGGGAAGTCCCTGCCGGCACCGGAACAGCGCCGGGTCGAGGGCGAGGTCGACACGATCCGCACGAGCGTCGACGCCAAGATCACCGCCAACGCCACCACCCCCGACGCCGCGGTCGTGCGCAAGGTCTATCGCCTCGCCCTGACGTCCGACCCGTCCTACGCCGCCTACTTCGGCACCGACAACGTGCTGGCCGAGAAGGTGACGCTGATGAACCGCGTCAACCAGATCTACAACGACGACCTGGCCATCGACCTGCGCCTGGTCAACGCCACCGATGCCCTCAACCTCGACACCGAGGCCAAGGCGACGGGGGCCAACGGTCCGTGCGGCGCGGCGCCCTGCTTCCGGCTCAAGGACCTCCGCGGTCCGGGCACGGGCGACGACCTGCCGGGAGACCTCGACTCCTGCAGGGGCCGGACCCTCGGCCAGAACCGCACCGTGCTCGGCCAGCTCGTCGGCGCCTCCAACTACGACATCGGCCACATCGCCCTCGGCAAGAACGGCGGCGGCGTCGCCTACCTGCAGGTCGTCGGCGGCGACTACAAGGGCGGCGGCTGCACCGGGCTGCCCCAGCCCAAGGGCGACTTCTTCGCCATCGACTACGTCGCTCACGAGATGGGTCACCAGTTCGGCGGCAACCACACCTTCAACGGCGCCCTCGGTTCCTGCGGCGGCAACATCTCCGATGCCTCGGTCGAGCCGGGGTCGGGCTCCTCGGTGATGGCCTACGCCGGCATCTGCGGACAGGACGACCTGCAGCCGCACACCGACCCCTACTTCTCGTTCCTCACCGTCGACGAGGCGACGGCCTACACCGAAGACGTGGACTACTCGAACATCGAGGTGCAGACGGTCTCGCTGCGTGACTTCGACCCCGCCACCGACACCCTCTCCGTCGCGTACGGCGCCGGCTCACCGGTCGCGGTCGCTGCCTACACCAGGGCGGGCATCGATGCAGCCGTCGAGGCGGCGTCCGGCAAGAGCGTGTCGATCGCACAATGGGGCTTCGACCAGTTCGGGGGCTCCGGCCCGCCGGCCGCTCCCGACGCCGCCGGCTTCCAGGTCATCTTCAACTCGATGCCGACCATCGAGGGCGGCGACGCGACCGACGTCGACCTCGCTCCGCTCAGCGTGACCGCCACCGGCGGGGCCACCGGCTTCGTCGGCGAGACCGCCCAGGGCGGACCGGCGTTCAACGCCGGCCATGCCCCGGAGACCGTGCCACCCACCGGCAACACCGCCCCGGCGGTCACCGCACCCGCCGACAAGACGCTGCCGATCCGGACCCCGTTCGCACTCACCGGCTCCGGCACGGACGCTGACGGCGACGCGCTGATCTACCTCTGGGAGCAGACCAACTTCGGCGAAGGCACTCCCCTGTCCGACAACACCAAGGTCTACGGCCCGCTCTTCCGCGTCTTCGGCGACGACGCCGTCGTCACCGACGAGGGCACGCTCCAGACCCCGTCACCCGGCGAGAACATCGCCGACGGCAACACGACCCGCGTGTTCCCCGACATGGCCCAGATCCTTTCCGGCAACACCAACGCCGCCACCGGTGACTGCCCGCCGGCTGCGGACCTGGAGGTGACGCTGACTCCGGCGCAGCTCGACTGCTACTCGGAGTTCCTGCCGGACACCGACTACCTCGGCAGCCTGGATGCCGATGACAGCGCGATGGGCTTCCGGCTCACCGCGCGGGACAGGTCGCCCAACGGTGGAGGCCTCGCGTTCGACGACGTCACCCTGACCGTCGACCCGTCGGCCGGTCCGTTCCTGGTCACCTCGCAGGCCGCTGCGGACACCACCGTCCCTGGCGGCTCGTCCGTGCCGGTCACCTGGGCGGTCAACAACACACAGGGTCTCGCCCCCACGGTGAAGGTCTCGTTGTCGACCGACGGCGGCGCCACGTTCGGCACCGTCCTGTCAGCCGCCACTCCCAACGACGGCGCCGAGACGCTGACCATGCCCAACGTCACGGCCGGTGACGTCAGGCTCAAGATCGAGGCCGTGGGCAACTACTTCTTCGACGTCAACGACGCGTCGTTCAAGCTGGCGGCCACGACCCCGCCCACCACGCCGCCGACGACTCCCCCGACAACGCCGCCGGGCCTCCCGGACACCACCATCACCTCTGGCCCCGCCAACGGTTCGGTCGTGCTGGACCCGGAGCAGACGTTCAGGTATGCCTCGACCGTCTCCCCCGCGAACTTCGTCTGCAAGGTCGACGGCGCCACGCTGCCGTGCACGTCGGCCGGCCTCACGACGTCGTTCTCACCCGGCACGCACCTGCTGAGCGTGGCCGCGACCAATGCCGCCGGTGCCGCCGACGCGACACCGGCCACCCGCACGTTCACCGTGCCGCGTGACGACGGCACCTTCAAGCGGAAGGGCTCGTGGAAGCGGGTCCGCAGCGCCGGCGCGTACGGCGAAGACTTCCTCACGTCCCGCCACCGGGGCGACCGGCTCACCACCCGGATCAGCGGGGCCACCCAGGTCTCGCTCGTGGTCAGCACCCGGCGTGACGCCGGCACGATCAAGGTGTTCATCGGCAGGAAGCGGATCAAGACCTTCAACCTGAAGGGCAAGAACCGCACCCTCAAGCTGCGCACCGTCGAGCTGGCCGCGCCGACCAGCGGCAAGCTCAAGGTCGTGGTGGGCAAGAACAAGCCGGTCCGGATCGAGGGGGTCGCGGTCGTCACCGCGGCTCCCTGACCCGAGCCTCAGCGCGGGAAGGTCTGTGCCAGCGTGATCAGCCGGTCGTTGGCCTCGGTCTCGCCGATGGACACGCGGGCACCCTCGCCGGCGAAGGGGCGTACGACGATGCCGAGCTCGTCCGCAGCGGCGGCGAAGTCCGCAGTGCGCTCCCCCAGGGCGAACCACACGAAGTTGCCCTGCGCGTCCGGCAGCTCCCAACCAGCCTCGCGGACCGCAAGAACCACCCGCGAACGCTCGGCGACCAGCGCATCGACGCGCTCGAACAAGAGGTCCGACGAGTCCAGCGACGCGATGGCCGCGGCCTGCGCCACCGACGAGACCCCGAAGGGCAGCGACACCGCACGCAGCGCGCCAGCGAGCGGAGCCGGCCCGACGGCGTAGCCGACCCGGAAGCCGGCCAGCCCGTAGGCCTTGGAGAAGGTCCTCGTGAGCACCACGTTGTGATGGGCCCGGTAGGTCGCGAGGCCGTCGATCGCGTCGTCCATCCGGACGAACTCGAGGTAGGCCTCGTCGACCACGACGAGCACGCGTGAGGGCACCTTCGCCAGGAAGGCGTCGAGCTCGGACTGCGTGAGCGCCGGGCCGGTCGGGTTGTTCGGCGTGCAGACGATCACGACCCGGGTGCGGTCGGTGATCGCGGCGGCCATCGCGTCGAGATCGTGACGACCATCGGCCAGCACCGGCACCTTCACCGACACGGCCGCGGCCGCGGTGGCCGCGATCGGGTAGGCCTCGAAGGAGCGCCACGCGTAGATGACCTCGTCGCCCGGCTCGCAGAAGGCGTTGAAGAGCTGGTAGATCAGCGCGACCGACCCCGTCGCGGCCGCGAGGTCGTCGACCGGCACGTCCATCGAGGAGGACAGCGCGGCGTACAACGCGGAGTTGCCCATGTCGGGGTAGCGGTTCATCGCCGACGCCGCCCTCATGGCGGCCTCGACGACGCCGGGCAGCGGCGGATAGGGGTTCTCGTTGGAGGAGAGCTTGAAGGTCGTGAGGCCGGGTCGCGGGGTCGGCGGCTTGCCGGGAACATAGGTCGGGATCGCCGACACGTTGGGGCGGGCCTGGGGTGTCTGAGCCATGCGCAGCACCCTAGTGGCGAGCGACCGGGTCAGCGCTTGCGCTGGTTGAGGCGACGCTCGATGCGCGCCTCGGGCTGGCCCAGGACCTTCGCGATGAGGGCCACGCGGTTGCGGTAGGCGAGATAGCCGCCGACGACGAGCACCAACAGGATGATCAGTTCCATGCCGCGAGCCTACGCCGCCGCCAAGGCCGGAGGACCAGCGCGAGCAGCAGCCCGACGACGCCGCCGATGACGGCGCCCATGAGGTTGTCGACCATGTCGGTGACGTCGCAGGCACGGCCGATCCGGGACGCGGCGAGCTGCAGCGCCTCGATGGCGATCGAGTAGAGCCCGAGCGCGGCGATGCCCAGCGGCGCGAGCACCCAGGCGCTGCGCCAGCGGGCGACTGCGAGCACCCACAGCGCACCGGCCGGCACGAAGACCGCGATGTTGAGCAGGCGCTGGCTGCCGGGCAGGATCCAGAAGCCGTCGGGCGCCGGCCCGCCGTAGTCGAGGGAGCACTGGGTCTGCGCCTGCTCGACCGGCACCACGCCGATGCCCCAGCGCGCCGGGATCAGCGTGAGGATGCCGATGCAGAGGACGGTCCAGCAGAAGCCCGCGATCGCGATCGCGGTGACCGGGCCGAGGCGCCGGATCAGCAGTCGCGCCAGGCCGACGAAGACGATGAACGAACCCACGCAGCCCAGGAGCATCACCCCCGTCCCGCCGATCGTCACGTCGACGAGGCTAGGGCATCAGTCCTTGCAGGAGGTGCGTCAACATCGGCCAGAGCACGGTGTGCTCCGGGTCGTCGACGATCCGCACGATGCCGGACAGCTCGAGCATGACGTAGCCGTGCAGCGCGCTCCAGAACTGCGCCGCCACCTCGCGCGGGTCGCCGGGGAGGAGGGCGCCCGCCGCCATGGCCCGCTCGATGCCGGATACGATCTGGTCGAAGGCCGCGACCGAGACGTCGGGATCGGCGCCGTGTCCGTCGAGGCCGCGCGTGCTGATGGCGCCGAACATGACGCCGAAGAGGTGGCGGTTCTCCAACGCGTTCTCCCTGTACGCCGCAGCGCTGCGCCGCAGGTCCTCGATCGTGTCGTCGGACTGACCGACCGCGTCCACGTGCGCGATCAGGCGACGGAACCCCTCGGTCGCCACCGCGTCCACGACCGCGCTCATCGCGCCGAAGTGCGTGTAGACGGCCATCGTCGATGTGCCGGCACCCGCGGCCAGCCGACGCGCCGACAGGGCCGAGGGCCCCTCCTCGCCGAGGATCCGCGCCGCCTCCTCGATCAGCCGCGCCCGCACGTCGGCGCCGGCCGGTTCTCGTTCTGTACTCACCGTGGACATGGTGCCATAACGGCGTTATGGTCTCGGTATAACACCGTTATAGGAGGCGGGACGCCATGACCATCACGAGCACCAGGACCACCGAGAGCCGCTACCTGCGCGACAACTTCGCGCCGGTCACCGAGGAGCTGACCGCGACCAACCTGACGATCACCGGGCGACTGCCCGACTTCCTCGACGGCCGCTACCTGCGCATCGGGCCCAACCCGATGCACGACCCGGGCGAGCGCTACCACTGGTTCATGGGTGAGGGGATGGTCCACGGCGTGCGCCTGTGCGAGGGCCGGGCCGAGTGGTACCGCAACCGTTGGGTCCGTCCCGCCGGTTCGGACTTCGCTCCCAACACCAACGTCCTCGAGCACGCCGGTCGCACGCTCGCGCTGGTGGAGGCCGGCTCGCCGGCGTACGAGCTGACGCACGAGCTCGACACCGTCGGGCCCTTCGACTTCTGCGGCACCCGCTCGAGCCTGCCCGGGAAGTCGGGCTTCACCGCCCACCCGCACGAGGACCCGGCGACCGGTGAGCTGCACGCAGTGTCCTACAGCTGGCTGCGCGGCAATCGGGTGGACTACTCCGTGATCGACACGACCGGCCGGGTCCGCCGCAGCGTCGAGGTGCAGGTCCACGGCAGCCCGATGATGCATGACTTCGCGCTGACCGAGCGGCACGTGGTGATCCTCGACCTGCCGGTCACCTTCGACATCGACATGGCGACGGCCGACGTGCCGCGACTGGCGCGCCCGCTCGTGCGCGGCCTCCTCAACCGGATCATCGGTCGCAACCCGGTGCCCGAGCCGCTGATCGCCTTCGCCGCACGTGGCGGCGACACCGGCCCGACGCTGCCCTACCGCTGGAATCGCGACTACCCCGCGCGGATCGGGGTGCTGCCCCGCGACGCGGACGGCGAGGCGGTCCGCTGGTTCGAGATCGACCCCTGCTACATCTTCCACACGCTGAACGCCTACGACGACGGCGACACCGTCGTGGTCGATGTCGTGAAGCACCCCAGGATGTTCGACACGGTGCTGAACGGGCCCGACGAGGGTCCGGCGATCCTGTCGCGCTTCACCCTCGACCTGGCCCGCGGCACGGCGAGCGAGGTCGGCATCGACCAGCGCTCGCAGGAGTTCCCGCGACACGACGAACGACTCACGGGTCGCCGGCACCGCTACGGCTGGGGCGTCGGCTTCGAGGGCGGCGCCACCGGCGACACGGTGCTGCGCCACGACCTCGACGCGGGCACCACCGACGAACGCCGGCTCGGCGCCGGCCTGGAGGCCAGCGAGTTCTGCTTCGTGCCGAGGCCGGGCGGGAGCGCCGAGGACGACGGGGTGCTGATGGGCTACGTCTTCGACCGGTCCTCCGGGGTCAGCGACCTCCGGGTGCTGGACGCCGCGTCCCTCGAGGACGTGGCCGCCGTCCACCTCCCGGGCCGCGTGCCGGCGGGATTCCACGGCAACTGGGCGCCGAACGGCGGCTGATCGCGCGCCGCCGCCTACTCTGAGCCGCATGGGATTCCTCCTCAAGCTCCTTGCGTACGCCGCAGGGCTGGCCGTCGCCGCCTGGTTCCTCGACGGCATCCGGTTCACCGGTCCGTCCAACGGATCCGCCGAGCTGCAGGAGAAGGTATTGCCGCTCCTCGGCGTCGCCCTGATCCTGACGCTGATCAACACGTTCATCCGGCCGATCCTCAGCGCCATCTCCATCCCGATCACGATCCTGACGCTGGGGCTCTTCCAGCTGGTGATCAACGGGCTGATGCTGCTGCTGACCGACCGGATCGCGGACAGCTTCGACATCGGGTTCCGCGTCACCACCTTCCTGGCGGCAGTGCTCGGCGCCATCATCATCACCATCGTCGGGTGGGCCGTCGACGCGTTCACGGGCAACGAGTGACGTCGCTGCCGGCTCCCCACGAGCCGGGGCGCTATCGCGTCGCCTTCATCTGCTCGGGCAACATCTGCCGCTCGCCGAGCGCCGACGTCGTGCTGGCTTTCCTCCTCGACGAGGCCGGGCTCTCCGATCGGGTGTCGGTCGTCTCCGGTGGCATGGGCGACTGGCACGTCGGTGACCCGATGGACTCCCGGTCGGCCGGCGCGCTGAGCGCCCGCGGCTACGACCCCGCGCACCACCGCGCCCAGCAGGTGCAGTCCGGCTGGTTCGGCCGCGACGACGTGCTGTTCGCGATGGACGAGAGCCACCGCAGCGACCTCGCCCGGCTGGGTTCCGTGGACCGCATCCGGCTCTTCGGTGACTTCGATCCGGAAACTCCGGGTGTGGAAGTACCAGACCCCTACTACGGTGGCAGGGATGGCTTCGAGGAGGTGCTGGACATGATCGAGCGCACGTGTCGTGCCCTGGTGCCCCACATCGAGCGGGCCCTCTCGCCCTCATGACCCGCCAGCCGCTGGTCGCCAAGCGCGCCGAGGAGCTCCTCGACACCTCCGTGGTGTCGACCGCGCCGGTCGCCGGCGGCGACATCGCGACCGCCACCCGGCTCCGGCTCTCCAACGGGCAGATGGCGCTGATGAAGACCTTGGCCCACGCCCCTGACGGGTTCTTCGAGGCCGAGGCGGCCGGACTGCGCTGGCTCGCGTCGGTGGCGAACGGCGTGCCCGTGCCCGACGTCCTCGCGGCCGACAGCGACTGCGTGATCCTGGCCTGGATCGAGCCGACGCCGAAGCACCAGCCCGACGCTGCGATCAGCTTCGGCACGGCGCTGGCGGCCACTCATCAGGCCGGCGCTGCGGCCTACGGCGCTCCGCACGACGGCTTCATCGGTCGCCTCCCGCTGCCCAACAAGACGTGCTCGACCTGGCCCGAGTTCTATGCCGTACGCCGCGTGCTGCCCTACCTCAAGCTCGCTCGCGACCGCGGTGCGGTCACCGACGTCGAGGCCGCCACGATCGAGTCGGTGATCGGGCGGCTCGCCGCACTGATCCCCGACGAGCCGCCGGCGCGGCTGCACGGCGACCTGTGGAACGGCAACTGCATCTGGGGCGCCGACGGCGCCGTCCACGTCATCGACCCGGCGGCCTACGCCGGGCACCGCGAGGTCGACGTCGCGATGCTGCACCTCTTCGGGCTGCCGCACCTGCCGCGCGTGATGCAGGCCTATCTCGAGGCGCACCCGCTCGCCGACGGCTGGGAGGACCGGCTCGGGCTGCACCAGCTCTTCCCGCTGCTCGCGCACGCCTGCATGTTCGGTGGCGGCTACGGCGCCCGCGCGGCCACCATCGCCGCCCGCTTCGCCTGATCCACCCGGGTTCAGCGCGGGCGGTAGCGCACGACGTAGGTCCGGTCCTTCGCCGGGACGGTCAGCTCGAAGCGTGCGTGGCGCCGCTGAGAGCTGCGCAGCCACTTCCCGCGCCAGTCCCGGAACACGAGGCGATCGCCGCGGACCAGCGCTCGACGCGGCGCCGACACCCTGATCGCCTCACCCACCTCGAACCGGCCGACGAGCCTGGACCTCACCTTGCGGCCGTCGACCCGGATCACGACGCCGCGCGGCAGGCTGCGGAAGACGAGGCGCACGGTGTCG
>JBDSPC010000166.1:0-9664 GCA_039914485.1 Nocardioides sp. | reverse complement strand
AGGAAGATGCGGTCGCGGCGCCACTCGTCGGTCATCGACTCGCGGAACTGGTAGACCGGGTAGCGCAGCACCTCGACGTCCTCCGGCGTCACCCAGGGCTCGAGGAGCTCCCAGACACGGTCGATGGTGAAGTCCTCTGGCTTCTCGTCCGGGAGCAGGGTGAACTCCCAACGGCGGTGCGTCTGGCCGAGCTGGAACAGGCAGCCGGGCCGCGCGGGGTCGGCGAACTGGCCGTTGTCGAACTCGAACGACAGCTCACGCTTCTGCACGGTGTCGATGAATAGCTGCAGCGGTCCGTCGTTGCCGGGTGTGGTGGTGATGCCGAGCTGGTCGCGCACGAAGCTGTTGGCGCCGTCCGCCGCGACGGCGTACTTGGCGCGGACGGTGCGCTCCTCACCGCTCTTGCGGTTTCGGTAGCGGACCACCACGCCGTCGTCGTCCTGGTCGATTGCGACGACCTCGTGATTCATGTGGACCTCGACGTTGTCCAGTTGTTCGATGCGGTGGTTCAGCGCCAGCTCGAGGTTGTTCTGGTAGAAGATCCAGTGGCCGCGGTGACCGTGCGGGCCGATCTGGGACCAGTCCAGGCTCATCAGCAGGTCGCCGCCGAAGGCCTTGTTGCGCATGTCGTACAGCTCCCACGCGACGGCGTCCTCGCGGAACTCCTCACCGGCACCCACGCGGTCGAGGGTGCGCATGATCTCGTCGTCGATGTGACCGGCCCGGGACAGTCCGTAGAGCTGGGGGTGGCGCTCGATCGCGATGACGTTGTGGCCCATCTGGCCAAGCTGCAGGCTCGCCATCTGACCGCAGGGGCCGAAGCCGATGACGACGACGTCGTACTGGTCCATGAGGACTCCTTGTCTTTTCGGACAGTCGTCCGCAGAGCGGCGGCTGTTGTGTCCACACCACTGTCTGTGACGGTCGACACGTCGGTCAAGAGCGTGTGAACCGCTTTCCTGACGAACTGGACATTTGTCCGTAGAGCGGACAGACTGTGGTTGACCGCCTATCTCGGAAGGAATGCCATGCCGCGTCGTGACACCAACCCCAATTTCGTCGAGGCTGTCGCGCGAGGGCTGGACCTCATCCGCGCTTTCGAGCCGGGCCGGCCGACCATGACGCTGGCGGAGCTGGCCGCCAGGGCATCACTACCTCGCCCGACCGCCTCGCGCATCCTGTACACGCTGGAGTCGCTGGGCTACGTGCGCTCCACTGGTGGGAACTACGCGCTCACGCCGCGGGTTCTCGAGCTTGGCATGACGTATGTGCAGCAGGTGGACATGTGGGACGTGGCCCGACCGCGGCTCCAGGAGCTGGTTGCTCACACCGGCGAGTCCAGTTCCATCGCAGAGCTGGACGGTTCCGACATCGTTTACGTCGCCCGCGTCGCCGTCCCCAAGCTCATCGCCCTCGTCGTCCGCATCGGCACCAAGTTCCCCGCCGCGCCCACATCCCTTGGCAAGGTGCTTTTGGCCGGCCTCAATGATGAGGAGGTCGCACGCGTGATGGCCGAACCGACCCGCTCGGGCGTCGAGGCGAAGTGGCAGCCTGACCTTCCCGAGCTTCTTGAATGCCTGTCGGAGGTCCGTGCGCAGGGTTGGTCCCTGACCGACCAGCAGCTCGCCAACGGTGTCCGCTCTGTTGCTGCGCCGCTGCGTGACGGGTCCGGGCAGGTACGAGCGGCGATGAATGTGACTGTGCACGCCGCGGAAACCTCCAAGGAAGTGCTGCTCGAAGAGCACCTGCCGAAGCTGTTGGCCACCGCGTCCGCGCTCAGCGCGGACTGGGCCCGGCGGGACACCATCCCCTACGCGGAGGCTCGCTAGACAAGCCGAGGTGCGAAGTTTGAATGCGCCCGCGAACCATCGAGCTACCGCGCTTCCACCCGTCCCCGAGCACGTCCGGCTGCGGCGATCCGCCCGTCCGGCGCAAGCACTGCCGGGACAAAGGCGGCGTGCGTTTCATTGTCTTGTGAGAACTTTCCATACTCCGTTAAAGCGCCGGCTTCGCCGGCACGGACGCAGCTGCGGGCGGCCCTTCGGGCCGTCCTCGCGGCGTCGACCATGCAGAGGAACGCGACGCAGAATCCACGCTTTACGCCACGCCCATTACGTGGAATCAGGTCGTTTCTGGCAGTTTCTCCAGGTGCCCGCGGCTCTGCCAGGGCGACGTTTGTGCAGGTCAGGCCACACTCGCTGTCATCCGGGATGATTGCCGATATCGCACGGCGCTTTTCAGCGGGTTCGGGGTTCAAGTCCCTGCTGGCGTACTAGAGAAGGTCAGGACCGTCCACCCGGTCCTGGCCTTCTTGCTTTTCCACGCCTCCTCGACACGGTCCCTGGGGAGTCGCGCCGAGCATCAGCAGAGCCGCTGCGCCGGCGATGCCGGCGAGGACCAGGAACGCATCGGCGTACGAGCCGAGGAGCTGCGCCAGTGCGGCGCCGGCAAACGGCGCGATGGCCGCAGCGGCGAGTGCCGGTGCGGTCAGGATGCCGTTGAGGGTGCCGTAGGCCTCCGGGCCCCATCGGTCGGTGATGGCGGTGGCCTGGACGAGCGTGTAGATGCCGCGGGCCAGCCCGAGGACCATCCCGATCACGATGAGCAGTCCCACGGAGCTCGGTGCCAGGGCGAGGGCGGCGGTGGAGATGGCGACGGCGGCGAGCACGATGACCCCGCGCGAGGTGACCGAGGTGGCGGCGGCGAACCGCGCATAGCCCAGCCGACCGGCGACCTGACCGACGCCGCCGAGTCCCAGGGCCAGGGCGGCGAGGTTGCGGGTCATGCCCTGCTCGACCAGCATCGGCACCAGGTTGATGATGACGGCGAAGACGGCCAGGCCGGTGAGGGCGTTCGCGAGCATCAGCAGCAGGAAGGGAGTGCTGCGCGCCACGACCGCCACCTGCGCCGTGCGGTGGGTGGCGGTGGCGTGATGGTGGGTCGTGGCGTGGGGCGTGCGCCACGGGTGGTGCAGACCCCACCAGTGCAGCGGCACCGTGATCAGCACCAGGCCCGCCAGCAGGACGAGGTAGGCCTGACGCCAACCCAGCCAGTCGTCGAGGACGGAGGCGAGGGGTGCGAAGACGGTGCTGGCCAGCCCGGCGACCAGGGTCAGGGTCGTCAGGGCGCGCACGCGACGTATCCCGCCCCAGTGGGTGAGCGCGGCGAACGCCGGTGGGTACAACGTGCCGGCCATCGCGACCCCGGTCAGCACCCAGCCGGCGTAGAACACGGCCAGGTTCGGCGCCAGCGCCACGGTGGCAACCCCGGGGATCGCCATCAGTGAGGCGGCCGTCATGACTGCGCGCGGGCCGACGGCGTCGATGTGCCGTCCGACCCAGATACCCACGCCTCCCGAGACGAACTGGGCCAGCGAGAACGCGCCGGTGACGGCGACGCTCGACCAGCCGGTGTCGGCGGTGATCGAGGACTGGAGGGCCGCGAACGCGTAGTAGAGGATCCCCCAGGACACGATCTGCACGGTGCTCAGCACCGCCACGACCTGCCGCAGCCCGGCGACGTCCAGCGCGCCGGGCAGCGGGGGGGCGGCGTGGTGTCGGTCCTGGCTCCTGTCACCTCGGGCCGCTCCGGCCGAGGGTGACCAGCTGGGGTTCAACCGCTACGGGTGTGCCGCAGCAACCGCCACCGACGATCGCCACGTCGTCCGGGTCGTCGAAGGCCGCCGCGCCGTTGCAGACACCGGTCTCGGGCAGCACCAGGTCGACGCGGCCGGCGGCCTCGAGGTCACCGTCGAGCGCCGCGACCACCGAGCGCACCTGCTCGTAGCCGGTCATGGCCAGGAAGGACGGGGCGCGTCCGTAGGACTTCATGCCGACCAGGAAGAGCCCGGACTCGGGCTGCGTGAGCTCGCGGTAGCCGTGGGGAGCCACGTCCCCACAGGAGTGGTGGTCAGGGTGGATCTGGTCGGCGAGGGCACGCGCCGACCCGAGGGTCGGGTCCAGGTCGAGGCGGACCTCGGAGAGGAAACCGAAGTCGGGCCGGAAGCCGGTGACGACGATGACCTCGTCGACATCGGTGACCTGCTGACCGTTCACAGAGCCGAGGCTCAGGCGGCCGTCGCCCTGGGCGGCGACGGATTCTGTGCGGAACTGCGTGACGAAGGTGGCGAGCCCGCTCGTGGCGGCTGCCCTGGCATCCTGGCCGAGCTTGCCGCGTTGCTCGAGCTGGTCGTTGTCACCACCGCCGAACGCGTCGCCCACGCTCGGGCGGCGCAGCAGCCACGACACCCGGGTGGCGGCATCCTGCTTGGCGAGCCGAGCCAGTCCGACGAGCACACCTTGGGCCGAGGCCCCCTTGCCGGCGACCGCGACGTGCTTGCCGGCATAGCGGGCGGCGACCACCGGATCGGAGAAGTCGGGGATGCCGTAGGCGATGTGTTCGGCATTCTCGTTCTCGCCGAGGGCCGGGTAGCCGTCGGCACCGAGCGGGTTGGGCTGCGTCCAGGTGCCGGATGCGTCCACGACCGCGCCGGCCAGCAGCCGTTCACGGCCCGCAGGCCCCGCCACGTGTACGGCGAACGCGTCGGCCTCGCGTCCCGAGTCGACCAGGAGGTCGCGGCCGGCACGACCCACTCCGACCACCCGGCTGCCGTAGCGGACCGCGCCGCCAGAGGTCGCGTCCAACAGGTCGGCGAGCGGCTGGAGGTAGGCCTCGCGCCACGCCCCACCGGTGGGGTAGGCACCGTCGTCCGGCGCCTGCCACGTCCCGGCGGCCTCCAGGAGCCGGCGGGCCGCCGGGTCGATGAGCTCGAACCAGGAGGAGAACAGCCGCACGTGCGCCCACTCGCCGATGGCGGCCCCGGCGTCGGCGCCGGCTTCGAGGACCACGAAGTCCATGCCGCGCTCGACGGCGTTGGCGGCGGCGGCCAGCCCGATGGGGCCGGCACCGATGATGACGACTGGGTGCTGCATGACGTGCTCCTCAAGGTCAACAGTATATCGACGGGCGTCGATGGATTGAATGTATCGATCGACGTCGATGAAAGCAAGGTACTCTTCAGACATGACGACTGTCATCGAGCTCGGCCGCACGGGCCCCACCCTGGGCAAGGCCGAGGCGGAGAGCTATGCGGAATGGTTCGCCGTCCTCGCAGACCCCACGCGGGTGCGGTTGCTGCACACCCTGTCCACGTCCCGCACCGGAGCGATGCGCATCGGCGACCTCGCCGCCGCGCTCGAGATCAGCCAGTCGACGGCGTCGCACCACGTCGAGCTGCTGAAGAAGGTCGGCTTCGTTGTGGTCGACAAGGTCGGCACCGCGAGCATGGTGTCGGTCAACGCTGCCTGCTGCACCGGCCTTCCGCACGCCGCCGACGTGGTGATGGGCACGTTGTCCGCCCCGCCGTGCTGCCCCGAGGACCTGCCCGCCGACGTCACCACGCGCCCCCTGACCGAGGGCGACATGGCCGCCGTGCTGGCCATCTACGCCGAGGGGCTCGCCACCCGCAACGCCACGTTCGAGACCAGGCTGCCGACCGCCAAGCAGCTGCGTGGCCGCTGGCTGCCCGACCTGGCGTGGGTCGCCGAGCTCGACGAAGAGGTGGTCGGCTGGACCGCCGTCACCCCTGTCTCGGCACGCGAGTGCTATGCGGGCGTCGGCGAGACCTCCGTCTACGTCACCGACTCCGCACGCGGGCGCGGTGTCGGCAAGGCCCTGCTGTTCACCCAGGTCATGGAAGCCGACCGGGCCGGGCTGTGGACGCTGCAGACGTCGATCTTCCCCGAGAACCGCGCCAGCCTGGCCCTGCACCACGGCGCCGGCTACCGCACGCTCGCGGTCCGCAACCGCATCGCCCAGCTCGACGGCAGCTGGCGCGATACGGTCCTGCTCGAGCGCCGACGCGACCTCACCTGAGCCGCAGCACTCGTTCTACGGGGGAACCGGATGACTGTCATTGCCGTGCTGATCGGGCTGCTGCTCGGAATCGGCGTCCTGCTCATCGAGAGCCGGCTCGGGCGGCGGGTCGGCCTCGGTCTCAGCGTTGCCTTCGTCGCGATCGTGTTCGTGATGATGCAGGCCACGAACATCACCCTCACGACTGCTGTCGCCGCGATGCTCGGCTTTGCCGTGCCCGGCATCGTCGCCGGGTTCCGCGAAGGGCTCACCCGGTCCTGACGGTCATCTCTGCTGCACGGAGGCTGCGGTGCTGCCGCCCAGCTCCATGGCCGGCAGGCCGAGCTTGCGGTGGTCCCAGGTCCGGGTGCGCTCGACGTCGAGGCGGACAACGACGCGGTTGTGCATCATCAGGTCGAGGAACGGCTTGAGCTCGGGCGTGTACGGCGCGTTGTACCGCTCGAAGACCTGGAGGCAGACGCGCTCCAGCAGGGCCGGGTCGTCCTCGACGACCACGCCACGGCCCTCCATCGAGACGCCGCGCAGCTGGTCGTAGGTGTGACCCGCCTCGACGAGGAACGTGAGGCGGTCGTTGCGGCGCAGGTTGAGCACCTTCTGCGACTTCGGCTTCGTCTCGAACCAGACGTGCCCGTCGAACCACGCGTACCACATGCCGACGAGGTGGACCTGGCCCCGCGGACCGACCGTGGCCACCGTCGAGCTGCGTTGGCCGGTCAGGAACGAGTCGATCTCGGCGTCGTCCATGACGATCGCATCGCGCTGCTTCACGCCGACACATTAGCCATGACGCTAGAGGACGGCCTGCACGAGCGGGGGCTTTCGCGCAGGCCGTCCAACGACGCCTCGACATTCACGGGGGAAACGTCGCGACATCGCCATACTCACCCCGCATGGGGGGACGTGGCTAGGCAAACCCGGGACGTCCCCAAAATTCGTGGTCAGAGGTAGAGGCCGGTGGAGCCGGCCTCGAGCCTCTCGGCCGCGACGGCGTGGACGTCGCGCTCGCGCATCACGATGTAGACCTCACCCTGCACCTCGACCTCGGACTTGTCCTCCGGGTCGAACAGCACACGGTCACCGACCTCGACGGCGCGGGCGTGCGGGCCGACGGCGATGACGCGCGACCAGGCCAGGCGGCGGGCGCCCATCGCAGCCGTCGCGGGGATGACGATGCCGCCGGACGAGCGGCGCTCCCCCGCCTCGCGGTCGATCTCGACGAGGAGGCGGTCGTGCAGCATCTTGATGGCGGCTGCGCCCGAGGTGCTCACGACTGGACCAGAGCTTCGATCAGCGGACGAGCTTGCGGATGATCGCAAGCACCACGATCGCGCCGACGACCCCGCCGGCGACCTTGATGATGTTGTCGGTGCGCGGGGCACCCGACTCGAGATCGACGAAATGGGACTTCACCGACGTCACCTCGCGACCCACGATGGTCTTGGGGTTGGCGCGGTAGGTGAGCTGGTCGATCGTGCTGGCGAGACGCTGGCGCGTCTCCTCGATCTCGCGCTCGAGCGCGCTCAGTTCGTTGGTCACGCGGGAAGGTTACCAACCGTGCGCGGATCGAATCCCCACGGCAGTTCCAGCCGGTGGGCGGCCATCAGCGGCTCGTCGGTGAGCACGTCGAAGGTCCGCCCGTCCGCCACCACGACCCCGTCGCTGAGCACGAGGGCGCGGGGGCAGAGCTCCAGGGCGTAGGGCAGGTCGTGGGTCACCATCATCAGCGTCACGTCGAGTCCACGGAGGATGTCGGCGAGCTCGCGCCGGCTGGCGGGATCGAGGTTGGAGCTCGGCTCGTCGAGCACCAGGATCTCCGGCTCCATCGCCAGCACGGTGGCCACGGCCACGCGCCTGCGCTGGCCGAAGGACAGGTGGTGGGGCGGACGGTCGGCGAAGTCGGCCATCCCGACCTGGTCGAGGGCGGTCATCACGCACCGGTCGAGGGCCGCGCCCTTGAGGCCGTTGTTGGCCGGGCCGAAGGCGACGTCCTGGCGCACGCTGCCGAGGAAGAGCTGGTCGTCGGGGTCCTGGAAGACGATGCCGACCCGGCGCCGGATCTCCTTGAGGTTGCGCTTCTCGACCGGCAGGCCGCTCACGCTGACCGAGCCGGCTCCCCCGGCGAGGATGCCGTTGAGGTGCAGCACCAGCGTCGTCTTGCCCGCCCCGTTGGGTCCGAGGAGGGCGACCCGCTCCCCCTGGTGCACGTGCAGGTCGACGCCGTACAGCGCCTGGTGCCCGTCGGGGTAGGCGAATGCGAGGCCCTGGACGTCGAGGACGGGAGTGCTCATTTGGGGAGACTTCCTGTGTAGCCGCGCGACAGCATCGCGAGGTGGATCCGCTCACCACGCTCGTAGGAGCGGATGAAGAGCGCGCCCATGCCGCGCGCCAGGGTCGCCCAGTGCTTCGGGGAGCGCGGGTCGCAGCCGCGCGATCGCATGGCCACGAGCATCCGCGACCACTCCGCCGTCACGACGTCGAGGTAGCGGATCATGAAGCCCATGATCTGGACGATCAGATCGGGCATCCGCAGCCGCTCCAGGCCGCGCAGGATGTCGTCGGGCTCGGTCGTCGCGGCGAAGGTCAGGGACGAGGCGACGCCGATCGTGCCCTTGGCGAGCAGGCCGAAGGCGGCGACGAGTCCGGGCTCGGAGAGCGACAGCCCGAGCACCTCGGTCTTCGGGCCGGTCGCGATGAAGGGCACCAGGATCGCGAAGAAGACGAACGGGACCTCGATCACCATCCGCTTGGCGATGTAGGTCAGCGGCACGCCCGACGCGAAGATGACGGAGACGACCAGCACGGCATAGATGCCGAACACGGAGTAGAGCTCTCGCGGCGTGGCGACGACCAGCAGCATGAAGCCGACGAGCACCAGCAGCTTGTGGTGCGCCGCCATCCGGTGCAGCGGTCCGTGTCCGTGGAAGTGCAGGCGATGGCCGTGCCCGGCGCCCATCAGGCCCGCTCGGGTTCGTCTGTACGGCGACGACGCAACACCCAGAACAGGCCCCCGCCGACGAGCAGCGTGGTGAGCGAGCCGACCACGCCGGCGACGCCGCCGCTGAGGCGCTCGTTGTCGATGCCCTTGGTCGAGTAGCCGGCGAAGAACCCGTCGGAGGTGGCGGACTCCTGCTCCGAGTCGATGAAGCCGGTCTGCTCGGCGACGTAGTTGAGGCCGTCGGGGTGGGCGCTGGCGTAGTAGCTGCCGACACCCGCGATCAGCAGGGCGGCGAGCAGGAAGGCCGCGAAGAACTTGGCGTTGCGGGTCATCGGCTGACCTCCACGTCGGTGCGGATCTCGAGCTCGCGCGCGGCGAGCAGCGGGCGGGCGCCGTACACGAGATCGGGGCGCGTGGTGACGACGGTGCCGACGACCAGGAACGTGATGACGGCCTCGCCGATCCCGATCACGGTGTGCCAGCCGAGCATCGCCGTGAGGACCGTGCTCATCTGGACCGGGGCAGTGCCGCCGACCAGGAACAGACCCGTGAAGACGAGAGCGGCCGCCGGCACGCTGAGCAGGGCTGCGATGCCCGCGGCGGGCGGGATCATCTGGACCTTCTTCGGCAACACACTGCGGACGGCGAGGAACACCAGCCAGCCGGCACCGACGCCGACCAGTCCCATCAGGGTGATGTTGGTGCCGAGGGCGGTGATCCCGCCGTCCGCCATGAGCAGTGCCTGCACGAGGAGCACGACGCTGATGCAGAGGGCGCCGGTGTAGGGGCCGACGAGGACGGCCGCGAGCGCGCCGCCGAGGAGGTGCCCGCTGGTGCCGCCGGCGACCGGGAAGT
>JBDSPC010000084.1:0-26893 GCA_039914485.1 Nocardioides sp. | reverse complement strand
GCCCGTGCCCTCGTCAAGGCCACGGGCGTGACCTACCCCCTCGTCGTGGACGAGGCCGGAGACATCAACGGGCAGGGTGCCGTCCCCCTGCTGCGCGGCCTGCCCTACGTCGCCTTCGTGGCCGAGGACGGCACGGTCACGCACATCGAGGCGGTCGTCATCGAGTCGTCCGATGAGCTGGTGGAGATGGTCGACGAGCACCTCGGGATCGCGCTGTGAGCGTCCCGGCCTGGCTGACTCCTGTCGCCGAGGGCGCGGCAGCGATCACGGTCCACGAGCTGACCCGCTTCATGCCGCCCGAGGACAGTGACGCGCGGCGCGGCGCCGTACTCATCCTGTTTGCGGATGTCGACGGTGACGGACGAGGTGAGCTGCTGCTCACCGAGCGTGCGCACCACATGCGCTCGCACCCCGGGCAGGTGTCGTTCCCCGGCGGCACGATCGACCCGGGCGAGACGGCCGTTGCGGCGGCGGTGCGCGAGGCGGAAGAGGAGGTCGGGCTCGATCCGGCCGAGATCGAGGTGTTCGGCGAGCTGCCCGAGCTGTGGCTGCCGCCGTCCAACTTCGCGGTCACGCCGATCCTCGGCTACTGGCGCCATCGCGGCGAGGTCAGCGTCGTCAGCCCCGATGAGGTGCACGCCATCCACCACGTCGCGATCGACGACCTGCTCGATCCCGAGCACCGCATCAACGTGCGGCACCCCTCCGGCTGGCTCGGCCCGGGGTTCCTGATCGGGCCCGACCGCGACGTCATCCTGTGGGGCTTCACGGCCGGGATCATCGCCCGGCTCTTCGACTTCGTCGGCTGGTCGAGCGAGTGGGACACCGATCAGGTGCGTGACCTGCCGGACCACATGCTGCATGGTGATCCCACACCGACCGTTCCGATGCGGCCGAACACTCGCTTCGAGGAGTAGCCGCGTGAACTTCCTCGACTGGTGCCTCTTGGCACTCGTGGGCGTCTATGCGCTGTCGGGGTACTGGCAGGGCTTCGTCACGGGCGCCTTCGCCACCGCGGGCCTCCTGTGCGGCGGCCTGTTCGGGGTCTGGGTCGCGCCGATCGCGCTCGGCGACGCCGAGCCGTCCCTGTGGGTGTCGCTGGGGGCGCTCTTCATCGTGATCCTGTCCGCGTCGCTGGGACAGGCGCTGCTGCAGTTCGTCGGTGCGCGGATCCGGGCCAGGATCAAGTGGCAGCCGATCCGGGCCGTCGACGCCATCGGCGGCGCCGCGCTCAGCGCCGTCGCCGTGCTGCTGGTGTCCTGGGCCCTCGGGGTGGCGATCTCGGGATCCCGGATCGGCGGCATCACGTCGATCGTCCGGGAGTCGGCCGTGCTGGCCGAGGTCAACGACGTGCTCCCCGACCAGGCCTCCGAGGTGCTGGGCGCCTTCAACAACGTCGTCGGCACCACCTTCTTCCCGCGCTACCTCGAGCCCTTCGCCCCCGAGCGGATCATCGAGGTCGAAGCCGGGCCCCAGCGACTGCTGACCGACCCCGACGTGCTCGGTGCGGCGCCCAGCGTGCTCAAGGTGCGCGGCAGCAACAACTGCGGCAGCGGCGTCGAGGGCTCCGGCTTCCTCTACTCTCCCGGCCGCCTGATGACCAACGCGCACGTCGTGGCTGGTGTGGACAACCCCGAGGTTGAGATCGGCGGGGTGTCCGTGCCGGCGAGCGTCGTCGTCTACAACCCCGAGATCGACGTCGCGGTGCTTGCGCTCGACGAGGGCGAGCTGCCGCACCTCCTCTTCGACCAGTCGGCCAAGCCTCAGGACGGGGTGGCCGTCCTCGGCTACCCGCAGGACGGGCCCTACGACGTGCAGACCGGCCGGATCCGGGCCGAGCAGCGCCTCCGCTCGCCGAACATCTACGGCGAGGGCACTGTGCTGCGCGACGTCTTCTCGCTCCGCGCGCTGATCCGGCAGGGCAACTCCGGTGGCCCGATCGTCAACTCGGCCGGCGAGGTTGTCGGGCTGATCTTCGCCGCGTCGGTGACCGATCACGACACGGGCTACGCCCTCACCGCCGAGCAGATCGCCGAGAGCGCCGCCCGGGGTGTCACCTCCGAGGCCGAGGTCGACACCGGGAGCTGCGTCGGCTGATCGCCGGTCGCGCTGAACGATCGGGATAGTCCGTGACGAACGGACCCTCAGATCGGCCGTTCCGGGGTCCGTTCGTCACGGACTACCCAGAAAACGGCTAGCTGCGGCCCTTCAGGGCTGCCGGGATCTCCCGGCCCTGGGCCATCGCCCGCTCGGGACCCTTGACCTGCTTGACCTGCTTCACGCCGATGAAGGCGAGGACACCGGCGATCAGGAGGTAGGCACCGAAGACGATCAGGAAGCACCACGCCAGGTCGAGCCCGGTCATGTGGACGAAGTAGGCGAATGCGACCGACAACATGATGATCGCGAGCAGCGCCAGGAAGCCGGCGGCGGCGAAGAGGCCGATGCCCGTGCCGCCGTGCTTGAAGCTGACCTTGAGCTCCGACTTGGCCAGCTCGATCTCCTTGGAGATCAGGGTCGAGATGTCTCGGCTGGCGTCGATGACGAGAGCGCCGATCGTGGGATCGGAGTCCTTGGTCGGAACGGGTGCCATCTGTGGTCCTTCGTACGGCGCGGGCTGACCCGTCCGACCCTACACAAGCCCGACACCCATGGATCACCGCTAGGCTGGACCACAGGTGAGCCGGGAAGTCTGGTCGGCCCGTGGCGTCCGTACCGCGGAGTTCATGTTTCGCGACCCGAAAGCCGCCACATGCCGATCCTCCCGCACGGTTCCTCCGACCTCGCCGACGATGACGTCTGGAAGGTCGGCCCGTCCTACCTCGCCAGCAACAAGCCGCTCGCGCGACTCGTGGCCCGGCCGATCCGGGAGTTCCTGCGGGTCGAGGCCGCCGGTTCGGTGCTGCTGCTCGCGGCGGCCGTCGTCGCGCTGGTCTGGGCCAACGGTCCGGCCGCGTCGTCGTACGACAGCTTCTGGCACACCCCGCTCGCGATCGACCTCGGCAGCCTCCGGATCGAGGAGTCGCTGCAGCACTGGGTGAACGACGCCCTGATGGTGATCTTCTTCTTCGTCGTCGGGCTGGAGATCAAGTACGAGTTCGTCAACGGTGACCTGCGCGATCCGAAGACCGCCGCCCTGCCGATCATCGCGGCCGTCGGCGGCATGCTCGTGCCGGCCGGCCTCTACGTCGTCATCGCCGGCGGCGGCGCGGCCGGGGACGGCTGGGGCATCCCGATGGCCACCGACATCGCCTTCGCCGTCGGCGTGCTCGGCCTGCTCGGTCGGCGGATCCCGTCGGCCCTGCGACTCTTCCTGCTGACGCTCGCGATCGTCGACGACATCGGCGCGATCATCGTGATCGCGGTGTTCTACACGGCCTCCGTCGAGCTGTGGTGGCTCGCGCTGGCGCTGGCACTGCTGGTCGTGATGTTCGTGCTGCAGAAGGCGCGCGTGTGGTCGATCCCGGTCTACGTCGTGCTCGGCGTCGCCACGTGGTTCGCCCTCCTCCAGTCGGGTGTGCACGCGACCCTGGCCGGTGTCGCGATCGGGCTGCTCACTCCCGCGAGGGCGCTGCTCAACGAGGACGTCGCCCGCCGCTACGCCCGCCAGGCCCTCGTCGACAACCACCTCGACCCCGACGAGCTCGGCCGCCTGCGCTTCCTGCTCGGCGAGTCGGTGCCGATGGTCGAACGACTCCAGTCCGCACTGCACCCGTTCTCGTCGTACGTCGTGTTGCCGGTCTTCGCCCTCGCCAACGCCGGCGTCCAGCTGGGTGGGATCGGGGAGGCGCTGTCCTCTTCGGTCGCCCTGGGGATCGTCGCGGGCCTGGTGCTCGGCAAGCCGCTCGGCATCGTGCTCGCGTCCTTCATCGCGGTGAGGATCGGACTGGCGAAGCTGCCGGACCGCACGACCTGGCCGATGGTGCTGGGGGCCGGGTGCGTGGCCGGTGTCGGCTTCACCGTGTCGTTGTTCATCGCCGGGTTGTCGTTCCCCGGCTCCGACGTGCTCACCGACGACGCCAAGGTCGGGATCCTGGTCGCGTCGGTGGTGGCCGCGGCGCTCGGCGTGCTCGTGCTGGTGCTGGCCACGCGCGGCGGCGTACCGGAAATCGAAGAGGAAGAGGAAGCGGCTGTGGATACTCCGTGACAAACGGACCCTCAGTTTCGTGGATCGAGGGTCCGTCCGTCACGGAGTATCAGGGGGGGGCAGAGCGATCACTCCTCCGACGAGGAAGCGCCCTCCTTGCCCTTGATCATGTCCATCACCGTGGAGTCGGCCAGGGTCGTCACGTCGCCCACCTCGCGGTGCTCGGCGACGTCCTTGAGCAGGCGGCGCATGATCTTGCCGGAGCGGGTCTTCGGCAGCTCGGGCACGATCATGATCTGGCGCGGCTTGGCGATCGCGCCGATCTCCTTGGCCACGTGGTTGCGAAGCTCCTGGACGATGTCGGCGCCGCCGTCACCCGCCGTGTCACGCAGGATCACGAACGCGCAGACGGCCTGGCCGGTCATGTCGTCGGCCGCGCCGACCACGGCCGCCTCGGCGACCTTGGGGTGCGAGACCAGCGCCGACTCGATCTCGGTGGTGGAGAGCCGGTGGCCGGAGACGTTCATGACGTCGTCGACGCGACCGAGCAGCCAGACGTCGCCGTCGTCGTCGAGCTTGGCCCCGTCGCCAGCGAAGTAGAGGCCCTCCCAGCGCGACCAGTAGGTGTCCTTGAACCGCTGGTCGTCGCCCCACAACGTGCGCAGCATCGCCGGCCACGGCTCGCGGATCACGAGGTAGCCCCCGTTGCCGTTGCCGACCGACTCGGCCTCGTCGTTGACGACGTCGACCGAGATGCCGGGCAGCGCCTTCATCGCCGAGCCCGGCTTGCCCGCGGTCACGCCGGGCAGCGGGCTGATCATCATCTGCCCGGTCTCGGTCTGCCACCAGGTGTCGACGATGGGCGCCTGATCGGCGCCGATGTTCTTGCGGTACCAGATGTAGGCCTCGGGGTTGATCGACTCACCGACCGATCCGAGCAGCCGGATCGAGGACAGGTCGTGCTCCGCGGGGATGTCGTCGCCCCACTTCATGAAGGTCCGGATCGCGGTCGGCGCGGTGTAGAGGATGGTGACGCCGTACTTCGCGATGATCTCCCACCAGCGGCCCTTGTGCGGCGCGTCGGGCGTGCCTTCGTACATCACCTGCGTGGCGCCGTTGGCGAGCGGCCCGTAGACCATGTAGCTGTGCCCGGTCACCCAGCCGACGTCGGCGGTGCACCAGTAGACGTCGTCGTCCTTGAGGTCGAAGACCGCCCAGTGCGTGTAGGACGTGCCGGTGAGGTAGCCGCCGGTCGTGTGCAGGATGCCCTTCGGGGTGCCGGTCGTGCCGGAGGTGTACATGACGTAGAGCGGGTGCTCGGAGTCGTGCAGCTCAGCCTCGTGCTCGGGTGACGCGGCGTCCACGACGTCGTGCCACCAGACGTCCCTCGAGTCGTCCCAGGCGATGTCCTGGCCTGTTCGGCGTACGACGACGACATGCTCGACCAGGTCGCCCACCTTGGTCACGGCCTCGTCGACGGCCGGCTTCAGCGCGCTGGGTGCCCCGCGGCGGTAGCCGCCGTCGGCGGTGAGGATGACCTTGGCGCCGCAGTCGGTGACGCGGGACGCGAGGGCGTCGGCCGAGAAACCGCCGAAGACCACGGTGTGCGGGGCGCCGAGGCGGGCGCAGGCCAGCATCGCGACCACGACCTCGGGGATCATCGGCATGTAGATCGCGACCCGGTCGCCCTTCCGGACGCCCAGCTCGGTGAGCGCGTTGGCGGCCCGGGAGACCTGCTCGAGCAGGTCGGCGTAGGTGATGTCGCGGGTGTCGTCGGCCGGCTCGCCGACCCAGTGGATCGCGACCTTGTCACCGTTGCCGGCCTCGACGTGCCGGTCGACGCAGTTGACCGCGGCGTTGATGGTGCCCCCGACGAACCACTTCGCGAAGGGCGGGTTGGTCCAGTCGAGGACCTGGTCCCACTTCTCGCCCCACTGGAGGCGCTCGGCCGCTTCGGCCCAGAAGGCCAACCGGTCGGAGTCGGCCCGGTCGTAGGCCTCCTCCTTGACGTTGGCGTTGGCCGCGAGGTCGGCGGGTGGCTCGAAGCGACGCTCCTCGTTGCTCAGGTTCGCGAGGGTCTGATCGGCCATGACATCTCCTGGGAAATCGTTGAGTCGGCTGTCGGTCTGAAACTACTCGGGGGCCGCGACGGCGACCACCCACCGTCCGGGTAGGACGGGCCTGCTCAAGGCGGCGGCCCGCCGGCCCTGTGGCCGACGGACCGCCCCCAAGCCGAGCTTGCGATCAGTGCTCGACGGCGGCCTCGGCCCCGGCGCCGGTGAGCGCGCGGACCTCGAGCTCGTCGAACGCCAGCTCCGATTCCGTCTCCTTGGACGTGACGGTCCCCAGCCAGCCGAAGAAGAAGCCGGCCGGGATCGAGATGATGCCCGGGTTGGCCAACGGGAACCACGACCAGTCATGGCCCGTGAACAAGGCGGTCGGGGATCCGGAGACCACCGGCGAGGAGGCCACGAGCACCAGACAGGTGATGAGGCCGCCGTAGATCGCCCAGGTGGCGCCACGGGTGTTGAAGCGCCGCCAGAACAGGTTGAACAGGATCGACGGCAGGTTGGCGGAGGCCGCCACGGCGAAGGCCAGCGCCACCAGGAAGGCGATGTTGAGCTTCTGGGCCGGGATGGCCAGCGCGATCGCGATGCCGCCGATCACGAAGGCGGCGATCCGGGCGACCCGGACCTCCTCCTTCTCGCTGGCGGCGCCCTTCTTGATCACGTTGGCGTAGAGGTCGTGCGCCACCGACGAGGCGGACGTCAGGGTGAGCCCGGCGACCACCGCCAGGATGGTCGCGAACGCCACTGCCGAGATCAGGGCCAGCAGCACTGCGCCGCCGGTTGTCCCGGCTCCGCCACCCACTGCTTCGGCGAGCAGCGGAGAGGCCAGGTTGCCGCCGCTCTCGGCGACCTTGCTGCCGGCACCCGTGTCGAGCAGGGCAGCGGCACCGAAGCCGAGGGCCAGCGTCATGAGGTAGAACGACCCGATCAGCCCGATCGCCCACATCACCGAGGTGCGGGCCGCCTTGGCGGTCGGCACCGTGTAGAAGCGGATCAGGATGTGCGGCAGTCCGGCCGTACCGAGGACCAGCGCGATCCCGAGGGAGATGAAGTCGACCTTGCTGGTCAGGTCGATGCCGTACTTCAGGCCGGGCTGGAGGAACGCGTCACCCTTGCCCGTGTTGGAGGCCGCGGCGCCGAGCAGCTCGGACAGGTTGAAGTCGAACTTCGCGAGCACCAGGATGGTGATCAGCACGGTGCCGACCATCAGCAGGATCGCCTTGACGATCTGGACGTAGGTCGTGCCCTTCATGCCGCCGACCGTGACGTAGAAGACCATCAGCAGGCCGACCGCGACGATGACGAGCGCCTTGGCGGTCTCGCCCTCGATGCCGAGGAGGAGTGTGACGAGCGCTCCCGCTCCGACCATCTGCGCCAGCAGGTAGAAGATCGACACGACGACGGTCGAGGTGGCGGCCGCCGTACGCACCGGTCGTTGCTTCATCCGGTAGGCGAGCTGGTCGGCCATCGTGTAGCGCCCCGAGTTGCGCAGCAGCTCGGCGACGAGCAGCAGAGCGACCAGCCAGGCGACGAGGAAGCCGATCGAGTAGAGGAAACCGTCGTAGCCGTTGAGCGCGATCAGCCCGGAGATGCCCAGGAAGGACGCCGCCGACATGTAGTCACCGGAGACGGCCATGCCGTTCTGGAAGCCACTGAACTGGCGACCACCGGCATAGAAGTCGGCCGCGCCGGACGACTGGCGGCTCGCCCAGAAGGTGATGCCGACGGTAACGGCGACGACCGCGAGGAAGAGGACAGCGGTGAGGGTCTCGGTGTTGGACATCAGGATTCTCCGTTCTCGCCGCGCAGCTCCGCGTCGTAGCGCGCGGTGAGCGAGCGTGCGAGCGGGTCGACATGGGTGTTCATGTGGCGGGCGTAGAGCGCCGCGATGACGAACGTGGACGCGAACTGCAACAGGCCGAAGATCAGCGCGATGTTGATGTTGCCGATGACCTTGGTGCTCATGAAGTCACCGGCCCAGTTCGACATCACGACGTAGAGCAAGTACCAGGCGAGGAACGCCACGGTGAAGGGGATGGCGAACGAGCGGTAGCGCTTGCGCAGCTCGGCGAAGTCGGCGGAGTCGTGCAGCTCTGCATAGATCGGGTGCTCGGAGCGTTGATGGACTCCGTTGTTGGTGTCGTCGGACATGGGGGACCTCCTCGGGTGTGATCGTCGTCACGGTCGCACCGGTTGCGGGTGCGGCGGGAGACCGACGTGCGGGTACGTCGCCGGGTGGACCGACCGCATCGGTGAACGGTCGGTCTGGTGCGACGAACGGTCAGCTGCGTTGCAGGTCCACGGACTCCGGTGTGTGCAGCCGGACCATGAATCTGCCCGCGTGCGCGGGCACCCGGCTGTGCGTCGCGCGGCTGACGACCACCATCGTGGCGATGGCAGCGGGCACGCTCCAGGCGGCCGGCTGTCCGAGGAGTACGGCGACCCATCCCGTGGTCTCGGACGTGACCAGCGTCCAGCCGACCGCGAGGCCGGACCCGAGCCCGCCGACGGCCAGCCCGGCGATCGCGCCCGCAGCCGTCAGCCCGCGCCACCAGATCCCGAGCAGCAACAGCGGGCAGAAGGTGGAGGCGGCCACGGCGAACGCGAGCCCCACGGTCCGCGCGACCCCGACGTCGGGAGCGGCGATCGAGACCATCGCGGGCACGACCACGGCGATCGCGGCACCGGCCCTGAAGGCGGCGACACCGGAGAGCCGGTGCGTGCCGAAGTGGCGACCGGTGACGTCCTGCGAGAGCACCCCGGCCACGGCGATCGACAGGCCCGAGGAGGTGGAGAGGAAGGCGGCGAACGCGCCGGCGGTCACGAGCCCGGTGAGCACCTCGCCGAGCAGGCCGTCCACCATCAGCCGCGGCAGCTCGAGCACCAGCGCGTCGGAGCCGGCCGTAGCGAGGTCCGCGGCATAGATGCGGCCGAGTGCGCCGTACACCGGAGGCAGCAGGTAGAACGCGCCGAGCAGCGCGAGCACGACGAGGGTGGTCCGCCGGGCGGCGCGGCCGTCGGGGTTGGTGTAGAACCGCACGACCACGTGCGGCAGGCCCATGGTGCCGAGGAACGTCGCGACGATCAGGGAGTAGGTCACGTAGAGGCCCTGACCACCTCCGGAGCCGAGCGGCAGCGACCAGTAGTCGGCGCCCGCACCGACGCCGATCGTCGGGTCGGGCGCGCCGTCGCCGACCCACACCGCGACCAGCACGAAGGCGGGCAGGAGCAGGGCGGTGAGCTTCAGCCAGTACTGGAACGCCTGCACGAAGGTGATGCTGCGCATGCCGCCGGAGCCGACGTTGATCAGCACGACGAGCGCGACCACCATCGGCCCGACCCAGGTGGGAGCGCCGATCGCGGCCTTCAACGTGAGCCCGGCGCCCTGGAACTGCGGCAGCAGGTAGAGCCAGCCGATGGCCACGACCAGCATCGAGCAGAGGGCGCGCACTCCACGCGAGCCGAGGCGGGCCTCGGCGAAGTCGGGCAGCGTGTAGGCGCCGCTGCGGCGCAGCGGCGCGGCGACGAGGACGAGCAGCACGAGATAGCCGGCCGTCCAGCCGACGGGATACCAGAGCATGTCGGCGCCGAAGGTGAGCACGAGTCCGGCGACGCCGAGGAAGGACGCGGCGGAGAGGTATTCGCCGCCGATCGCGCTGGCGTTGAGCCCGGGCCGGACCGTGCGCGACGCGACGAAGAAGTCGCTCGTGGTCCGCGAGAACTTCAGCCCCCAGGTGCCGATGGCCAGCGTTGCGACGGTGACGAGCACGACCGCGACGAAGCCGGGGACGACGTCGGTGCTCACCGCTCGACCTCTTCCACCAGCGACGCGAAGTCGCGTTCGTTGGCCTCCGCGCGGCGGATGTAGAGCCAACCGAGTGTCAGCAGCCAGGGGTAGACGAGGACGCCGAGCAGCAGCCACGACAGCGGCAGCGGACCGACCCGCACGTCACCGAGGCCTGGAATCAGGTGGAAGGCGAGCGGCTGGATCCCGACGGTGACCGCGAGCAGCCCGAGGATGCGCAGCGCGAGTCGCAGCTGCTCGCGCAGCAGGGACTCCATGTAGACACGGCCGAGCTCGGTGCCGGCGTCGATCTCCCTCGACCCGGACCTCACAGAGGCGGCCCGGCGGCGCGGCGGCCCGGTGACCCGGACCCGCTCTCTCATGCCCGGCGCTGGGTCAGGAGCTCGCGGAGCTCGCGGGTATGGCGACGACTGACCGGCAGCTCACGCCCGCCGACCACGATGCTGGCGCGGCCAGCGTCGACGCGCAGCTCGGAGACATGGGCCAGCGCGACGAGCAAGGAGCGGTGGATCCGGACGAACCCTGCCTCGGCCCAGTCCTCGGCCAGGGTCGACAGCGGCGTACGGACCAGGTGGGAGTCGTGGGCGGTGTGCAGCCGCGCGTAGTCGCCCTGGGCCTCGACGTGGGTGACGTCGCTGCGGGAGATGAAGCGGGTGATGCCGCCGCGCTCGACCGCGATCTGGGTGTCGCCGCTCGGCGCCGGAGCGGTGGCGGCGACGATGCGGCGGACCGCTTCGGCGAGCCGCTCCTCGCGGACGGGCTTGAGGACGTAGTCGACCGCGTGCAGCTCGAACGCGTCGACGGCGTGCTCCTCGTGCGCGGTGACGAAGACGATCGGCGGCGGGGCCTTGAAGCGGGACAGCACCTGCGCCAGGTCGAGGCCGGTGAGGCCGGGCCTCTGGATGTCGAGGAAGACCGCATCGACGGCGAGGTCCTGCAGCACACGCAGCGCCTCGGTCGCGGAGTCGCAGCCCTGGATCGTGCCGATGCGCGGGTCGCGCTCGAGCAGGAAGATCAGCTCGTCGAGCGCGGGTCGCTCGTCATCGATGACGAGGACGTTCAGCTGCGTCATACCTGCACTCCGGGGGCGAACTTGGGCACCCGGACGATGACCCTGGTGCCGGCGCCGGGGGCGGTCTCGACCACCAGACCGTAGTCGTCGCCGAACGCGTTGCGCAGCCGCGCGTCGACATTGCCCAGGCCGACCGAGTCCATGGAGGCGTCCCCGGCCAGCGCACGGCGGACGCGCTCGGGGTCCTCGCCGGTGCCGTCGTCCTCGACCTCGATCACGCACTCCTGGTCGAGGTCGCGGGCGGTGATGGAGAGGTGGCCGACGCCGTCGTCCTTGTCGGCAGAGGCTTCCAGGCCGTGGCGGACGGCGTTCTCGACGAGCGGCTGGATGCACAGGAAGGGTACGGCGACGGGCAGCACCTCCGGAGCGATCCGCAGCGTGACCTTGAGCCGGTCGCCGAAGCGCGCCTGCTCCAGGAGGAGGTAGCGCTCGACGGAGCGCAGCTCCTCCGCCAGCGTCGTGTAGTCGCCGTGGCGGCGGAAGGAGTAGCGGGTGAAGTCGGCGAACTCGAGCAGCAGCTCGCGCGCCCGGTCGGGGTCGGTGCGCACGAAGCTGGCGATCGCGCCCAGCGAGTTGTAGATGAAGTGGGGGCTGATCTGGGCGCGCAGCGCCCGCACCTCGGCCTCCATCAGGGCGGTGCGCGAGTCGTCGAGGCGGGCCAGCTCGAGCTGCCCGGACACCCAGGCGGCGACCTCGTTGGCCGCGCGGACGAGACTGCCGGTGGCGTTGGGCGCGCCGACGACGAGGGTGCCCACCAGCACCTCCTCGACGACCAGTGGGCTGATGACGAGCTGGCGGATCGGGCAGCCGCACGGTCGCATCTCGACGATCCGGGTCGGCGCCCCGTCGGCCAGGTCGGGGATCTCGGCCGCGTGGTGGTGGCCGGCGCCGTCCCACGCCAGCACTCCGCTGGTGTCGGTCAGGGCCGCGGCGGGGGTGCCGAGGAGTGCGCGCAGGTGACGCACGCTGCGTTCAGCGCTGGTCTCGGTGAGTCCTTCGCGCAGGGCCGGCGCGGCCAACGACGCCGTGTGCAGCGTGCGGAAGGTCGCACGGTCGGCCTCGGTGCCGAGGTGAGTACGCCGCCAGCGCCACATGCGGTGAGACTAGTCAGTGCGCTCGCAGCTCGTCCGGTTCTTCGCCGCCGCGCACACGTCGCGGCCCGCGCCACCGTGGATCTCGGAGGCCTTGGGGATGCCGCGGCAGGAGATCCCGATCGCGTTGGAGCGGCCGCGCGAGATGTCGTCGTTGCCGCCGAGCCCGCGGATCAGGGTGTCGCACTGACCGGCCTTGAGCGTGTTGCGGCCGTTGGTGCCGATCAGGACGGTCCTTCGCCCGTACGCCGCCGCGTTCTCGACTCCGCTGACGCCGGCCACTCCGCCCATCACCAACGTGCCGGTGCGCAGGAAGAGCGTGATGTCGCCGTCGCGGTGGAGTCGGACGTCGTCGGTGCCCCCGCCCAGCCCGATCCCGCTGGTGTCCTCGAGGCCGCCGTGGAGCAGGAACGAGTCGGCGCCGCGGCCGGTGGCGACGTCGAGCAGCGGCCTTCGTCCGCGTGCGGGAAAGACGTTGACCCGGTCGCGACCTGATGTGCCCTTGACGACGAGGTGGCCCGTGACGCCGGTGGCGGTGAGGCTCTCGATCGAGGTCCAGCTGTGGGTGCGCACGTTGTCGCGCTGGGCGCCGGTGGCCAGCTTGACGAGCCAGTTGCCGGTGCCGACCGGGATGCTGATCTCGTCGTGTCCCGACCCGCCGTCGAGCACGCCGTCCGTGGCGGCGGGCACGATGAGGGTGTCGGGGCTGTTGTCGCCGTACACCTCGTCGGCGCCGCCGTTGCTGAACAGCTCGTCGCTGCCGTCACCTCCGCGCATGACGTCCACGTCCGTCTCGCCCTGGGGGCCCGAGAGCACGGCGTCGCTGCCGGCACCGCCGACGAACTCGTCGGCCCCGGTGCCGAGGTCGAGCGCGACCGACCAGCCGCGCGGAGCCAGCGTCGCGTCGACCACGTCGTTGCCGTCACCGGTCTCCATGGTGACGAAGGTGTCGTGGACCCTCGCTCGGCCGGTGACGCACACCAGGTCGTCACCACCGCCCGCGAAGACCCCGAAGGAGTTGTTGGTGACGATGACGTCACGGCCCTCGGTCCCGTCCACGATCGTCTCCTTCGCGCCGACGATGGTCGCGGCCTCACCGAGGCAGGTCTCGTCGACCGCGGAAGCGTGACTCGGCGCCACGAGCGTTGCCGCGGAGAGGAGTACGGCGAACAGTGCCGCGCGCTTCATCGCTCGCACGACTTCTCGACCTCGGCCCGGCATGTGTCGCGGTCGCGGCCACCGATGGCCACGTCCCTCCCCTTGCTGCCGTTGATCTTGTCGCGGCCGGCGCCCCCGCTGAGGACGTCGCGGTCACCGCCGCCCTGGATCCTGTCGTTGCCGCCGCCGCCCCAGACCTCGTTCTTGCCCGAGCGGGCGGGGCCGGTGTCGATCTTGTCGTTGCCAGCGCCGCCGTAGATGCGATCCGCGCGTACGCCGCCCTCGATCGTGTCGCTGCCCGAACCGCCGAGAAGCTTGATGGATCCGCTGTCGCAGTCGTAGCCCTGGTCCCGGTCGGCGTCGTAGTTCGAGTGCTCGATGTAGTCATTGCCGTCGTGGCCGTTGACGACGGCGCTGCAGCCGACCGCGACCAGGACGTCGGCCCCCTTGCTGCCCTTCAGGATCACGCTCTTGGCGGAGGCAAAGGCGCGCTCGGCGCCGGCGAGAGGAACGGAGACGAAGCCGTCAGTGTTCATCGCACCTCTGCCCAGCTCGATCTGGACGGAGGCGAGTGGGGTGGCGTGGATCTGGTCGGTTCCCGAGCCGAGGTCGATATTGGTGCCGGGCTTCGTCGTAGTGACGTTGAGCCTGTCGTCTCCGCTGCCCAGGTCCGCGCGGATGGTCGCCGCCGCGTCGATGCCGACGCTGTCGTCGCCGTCGGTGCCCAGGACCTCGACGATGCCGAGGTCCGGCTCCGGGTGGACCTTGAGGCGTTCGATGGAGCCGAAGGCCCCCTCAACCACTCCGTTGCGGCTGAGCTTCTGCCCGGTGAGGTCGACGGCGAAGGTCTGTCCCGACGCCCGAGCGATCAACAGGTCGCTGCCGTCCCCGGCGTCGAGGACGCTCTGGGCGCCCATCACGCCCGACCACCACACGTTGTCGTCGCCGCTGCCGGTTCGTACGGCGTCGTCGTTGGCCAGCCCTGGTCCACCGGAGATGACGCTGTCGCTCCCGTCGCCGGTGTCGATGACGTCACGCTCGGACTCGCTCGGGACGTCCACCCAGATGAAGCCGGCTGCACCTGCTGCCACGCGCTCACTCGCGACGCCACCGATGAAGGTGTCGGCTCCGTCGCCCAGGCTCGCCGTCAGGTAGGAGTTGACCGGCAGTGTGCTGCTGTCGACCAGGTCGTTGCCGGGGCCGGCATCGACGCTGAACGAGTTGAAGTTGGGGAGACCGGTCACGCAGATCAGGTCGTCGCCGGCACCCGCGGACGTGGTGATGCTCGTACCCGTGACGATGACGTCGCGGCCGTCGGTGCCCACGATGGGCGCGTCGGTGCCGACGATGGTGGCGGCCTCGCCGCGGCAGGTCTCGCCTGCGGCGCTGGCGGCGCCAGTGGGTGCGAGGAGCGTGGCTCCGAGCAGGAGTGCGGTGAGTGTCGTCGTACGACGCATGAGGGTTCCCCCGAGATGGAGCCGCCTACCGGAAGTCGATGAGCAGCATGTCTGTGTCGGTGCCGTCCGAAACGATCGGACCCTCCTGTGATGCGTCGGCGGGAACTTCGGTTGCCGCGTCGCGCTGGTCGATGACCTTCGCGCGGTAGCACTCGACGACGTAGGGCAGCTGCATGCCGTCGTGGCCGCGGCCGTAGTCGTCGTACAACGCGCGCACCGCGTCGAGCTTGGCCTCGCGCTCGTCGTCGGGCAGGGACGCGATGTAGGAGCGGGAGGCGACGACGTCGACGAGGGTGTCGCGGTCGACGTCCTGCCAGAAGGCGAAGGTCTCGTGCTCGATCGCCTCGAACAGGTCGGTCGCTTCGAGCACCTCCTTCGAACCGTCCCCCCACACGTGCGCTTCGCCCATCACCTGCACGAGCTTGCGGACCCAGGGGATGCGTTGATCGAGCAGGTTCCACACGACCGCGACATGGCCGCCCGGCTTGAGGACCCGCGCGATCTCCGGGATCGCCAGCTCGTGGTCGAACCAGTGGAAGGCCTGCGCGGCGATCACGACGTCGACGCTGCGGTCGTTGGCCGGGATCTCCTCGGCGCCCGCGACCTTGGCGCTCACCTCGGGCACCCGCTCCCGCAAGACCTCGAGCATCGCCGGATCCTTCTCGGTCGCGAACACCGCGTGCCCCTGGTCGACCATCTGCCGGGTCAGCTTGCCCGTGCCGGCCCCGAGCTCGAGCACGATCTTGGCGTCGCCGTCGAGCAGCCACGCCACCGCATCGGCGGGATAGGACGGGCGGCCACGGTCATAGGCCTGCGCCGCGGCCCCGAACGATTGGGAGAGTCGCTTCATGTCGGGCTGCTCGTCAGTCACCCGATTCAGGCTACTAGCGTCATGCCCATGACTGACCCCGTCGCCTGGCTCGTCGACCTCGAGGGCGTGCCTTCGGCGTACGCCGCAGCGCGCGACGGCATCGACGTGATGCTGCGCGACCGCGGACTGCGCCGGACGTCCCCGGAGATGACGGCGGAGTCGCTGATGCGGGGCGCGCACGCCAGCGCCGTGCTCGAGGGCTCGGCCTCGTCGCTGGCCGAGATCCGGGCCGGCGACGCAGACGCGATCGCGCAGGACGCGCTGCGCCTCTCGAGCTCCATGCTCGCGCTGGCACCGCTGATCCGGACGGCCCCGTTGCAGGCGATCGCCAGGCTGCATGCGGTGGTTGCTGGCGGCTCGCTGCCTGCCGAATCGCTCGGGCGTCCTCGTGACGCCGCGTCCGCCGACCGGCTGCGGGGCGTCTCGGAACTGCTGCTCTCCGAGACCTCCGCGCCGGCGCTGCTCGTCGCTGCTGTCGTGCACGCCGACGTCGCGACGGCCGCGCCGTTCGCGTCGCACAACGGGATCGTCGCGCGTGCCCTCGAACGTCTCGTGCTGGTCGCGCGCGGTGTCGACTCCAAGTCGCTCGTCGTGCCCGAGGCCGGGCACCTGGCCCTGCGTGCGCAGTACGAGTCCAACCTGCGCGGCTATTCCGAGGGCGGGCCGCGTGGCGTGCACGCGTGGGTGATCTACGCCGCCGAGGCGTTCGTCGCGGGCGCTGAGGCGTCACCGTTGCGGCGTACGGCCGAATAGCCCTGCTCGGTGATTGAGGAGGGCCGACGGCCAGACTCGTTGGCAAATGCGAACGGCACCCGACCACGGGGATCGGATGCCGTCGCTGACACGTGAAGGTTCGGCTATCAGGCGTGCAAATTCTAACTGCTGTCCCGGGTGTGTCCCGGAGACACGCGACCTCTTCGAGAGGCTAGATCGCCGCGTGGGTACCCGACTCACGTGCAAACTCTTGAGTTGTGTCCTCATGTGTACGCCGTCTTGAGGAGACTCACAAGGGTTGACATCTCGCCCTGTTGATGGGTGCGCGCTAGGCCCCGAGACGGCGCCTGCGCGCGTTCGCCCACAGGACGCCACCGGCGGCGAGGGCGCCCCCGACCGCGAGCGCTGCCACGGTCTGTCTGGCCGGCGGGAAGCGCACGCGGCTGCGCAGCTCGACGGGCTTGTTGAACACCAGGATCGGCCAGCCGCGCTCGACCGCGACCTTGCGCATCTCCTTGTCGGGGTTGACGGCGTGCGGGTGGCCGACCGTCTCGAGCATGGACTTGTCGGTGATGGAGTCGCTGTAGCCGTAACTGTTCTCGAGGTCGTAGCCGACGACGCGCGCCAGCTCCTCGATGGCACGGGCCTTCTCCTCGGCGTAGGCGTAGTACTCGATCTCACCGGAGTACTTCCCGTCCACGATCTCCATCCGGGTCGCGACAACCCGATCGGCGCCGAGCATCTCGCCGATCGGCCCGACGACCTCGGAACCGCTGGTGGAGACGATCACGACGTCGCGGCCGGCGAGGTGGTGCTCCTCGATCAGGCTCACGGCCTCGTCGTAGACGAGCGGGTCGACGATGTTGTGCAGGGTGTCGGCAACGATCTCGCGCACGGTCGCGACGTCCCAGCCCGCGCACATCTGCGACATGAAGCGGCGCAGCTTCTCCATCTGGTCGTGGTCCGCGCCGCCGACGAGGAAGACGAACTGGGCATAGGTGCTGCGCAGCATCGCCCGCCGACTGATCAGGCCGCCGGCCTGGAACTCCCGGCTGAACGCAAGCGTGCTCGACTTCGCGATGATCGTCTTGTCGAGATCGAAGAAGGCCGCGGTGGGGCGGGACATGGCGCCATCGTAGGCGCGTCTGCGTGCCCGTCCGGGCGATACCGCTCTTTGCGTACGTCGCAGGTCTGATCGTCGCCGGGTCGCAAACCGTGCACAGGCGGGGTGTGTCGCGGCCTGTCCACAGGTTGCTGCACACGGGTCGGCGCGATGTCCCCGGTGTCGGTGAAGGTCGGGACATGAAGCCGCTGGTCCTCACTCGTGATCCCTCACTCCTCGACGACCTCGCCCGTCTCGCTGCCGGTGCGGGTGTGCAGCTCGAGGTGTGCGGTGACGCGATCGATGCGCTGGCGTCCTGGCCGATCGCGCCCCTCGTGGTGATCGGAGACGACGTGTTGGTCGACGTGGCCGCCGTCGCTCCGCCTCCTCGGACGGGTGTCGTGGTCGTCTCGCAGGCCCCGGCAGCGGAGGTGTTCCGGCTCGCCCTCGACGTCGGGGCGGGCTCGGTGGTGGAGCTGCCGGCCGGGGAGACGCACCTGGGGGCGTTGCTGGCGGACGTCGAGGAGGCGCCCGGGCGGGGTCTCGTGCTCGGAGTCGTCGGCGGGGCCGGAGGAGCGGGTGCGTCGACCCTGGCATGTGCACTGGGCCAGGTGGCAGGTCATGCCGGGCCCGCGCTCGTGATCGACACCGACCGGGTCGGGCCCGGGCTGGACCGGCTGCTGGGCCTCGACGAGACGGCGGGCGTCCGGTGGGACGATCTCGCCTCCTCGGCGGGGCGGCTCGGCTCGCGGTCACTGCGCGAGGCGGTGCCACGACGCGACGGCGTCGGGGTGCTGACCTGGGCCGCCGGTGCCGCGACGATGCCGCCGCTGTCGACGCTGCGCGACGTGCTCGCCGCCGGCCAGCGGGGTCACTCGCTGGTCGTGCTCGACCTCGCCCGTCAGGCGGGCGAGCTGTCCGCGGAGCTGATGGCGCGGTGCGACCTCGTGCTCGCAGTGATGCCGGCGACGGTCACCGGCATCGCCTCGACGTTGCGGCTCATCACACCGATGGCCGACACCTCGCGCGTCCGGCTCGCGACCCGACGCGGAGCCGTGCGTGCCCGAGACCTCACCGCGGCGACCGGTGTGGCCATGGCCTTCGAGGTGCCCGAACAGCGTGGGCTCGCCGAGGCCGTCGACCTCGGCCTCGGACCGGTCCGCCATCGGCGTTCGCCACTGGGCCGGGCGGTCGCCGAGTTCCTGGCCGAGGTGGCGTGATGGGGGAGCTGGAGGCAGGAGTCATCGACGACGTTCGTGAACGGCTGGCCGCGACACCCGGTGACCTGTCGCCGCATCGCGTGGCCGAGGCGATGCGCGCTGCCGGCCGCCCGGTCGGCGACGCCACGGTGCTGGCCGTGCACGACGCGCTGCGTCGAGACGTCCTCGGCTCCGGCCCGCTCGAACCACTGCTGCGTCAACCCGGCGTCACCGACGTGCTCGTCAACGGCGCCGACCAGGTCTGGATCGACGACGGCGACGGGCTGCGGCTCACGCCCGTCCGCTTCCGCGACGACGCGGCCGTTCGTCGGCTCGCCCAACGCCTGGCCTCGACCGGCGGCAGACGGCTCGACGACGCCACGCCGTACGCCGATGTCCGGCTGCCCGACGGCACTCGCTTCCACGCCGTGCTGGCGCCGACGTCTCGTCCCGGGACGACCATCTCCCTGCGCGTGCCGTCGGCGCGGACCTTCTCGCTGACAGACCTGGTCGCCGCCGGTTCGGTGGGCCGAGAGTGTGCGGAGGTGCTCGGCGCGATCGTCGAGTCGCGGTTGGCGTTCCTGATCAGCGGTGGCACCGGGTCGGGGAAGACGACCCTGTTGGCAGCCCTGCTGGGCCTGGTGGACCCGAGCGAGCGGATGGTGCTGGTCGAGGACGCCAGCGAGCTGCGACCGACGCATCCGCACGTGCTCGGCCTCGAGGCGCGACCGGCCAACATCGAGGGGGCGGGCGAGATCACCCTCAACACGCTGGTGCGCCAAGCGCTGCGCATGCGACCCGATCGCCTGGTCGTCGGCGAGGTGCGCGGGGCCGAGGTGGTCGACCTCCTCGCCGCGCTGAACACCGGGCACGCGGGCGGTTGCGGCACGCTCCATGCCAACTCCGCCGGCGACGTGCCGGCGCGGATCGAGGCCTTGGCAGCGGCCGCCGGACTGCCCCGCGACGCGGCGCACAGCCAGCTCGCCTCCGCCCTCGACGCGGTGATCCACGTGGCGCGAGCCCCTGACGGTCGCCGGCGAGTCACCCAGATCGGCGTGCCGGTGCGGTCGTCGTCGGGGATCGTGTCGATCGCCGCGGCCGTCGAGTTCGGGCCGGACGGCCGGGTGTCACGCGGCCCCGGGTCCGGGCAGCTCGCCGAACGGCTCGGCTGATGATCCTGCTGGCTGCCGGCCTGGCCGGGCTAGCGGCCTGGCTCCTGGTGCCCCCGGTCCCACTCTTCCGTCCCGCGTGGACCTGGCCTCCGGTGCTGATCGGGGTCGCCGGTATCGGCGGTTGGTGCCTGGTCAGCGGCTGGCTGCCGCCGCGCCTGTGCGCCGTTGGTGTGGCCACCGCACTCGCCGCCGCTGGCGGCCGGACGATCTGGCAACGCCGGCGGGCCCGTCGCCAGCGGTCCATGGTCGCGACCGGCGTGCTCGATGCCTGCGAGGTCCTGGCCTCGGAACTGGCCGCCGGTCGTCCGCCCGGCATGGCGCTGACCGAGGCTGCGCGGCGATGGCCCGGTCTCGCGCCGGTGCTGGACGCCTGGTTGTTCGGTTCGGACGTCCCTGCTGCCCTGCGTCGATTGGCCGGGTCACCGGGAGCAGGAGACCTGCGCGTGGTCGCTGCGGCCTGGCAGGTGGCCCACCACTCGGGCACCGGCCTGGCGCACGCCGTCTCCCGCGTCGCATCACGGATCCGCGCCCAACGCCAGACCCAGCGCGTCGTCACCTCCGAGCTGGCGTCCGCGCGCGCGACAGCCAGGCTCGTCGCCGCTCTGCCGGTCGTCGCCCTCGGCATGGGATCCGGCGCCGGCGGCAGCCCGTGGCGATTCCTGCTCGACACCCCGGTCGGGTGGGCCTGCCTGGTGGCCGGGCTCGCGTTCGGGGTCGCCGGTCTCTGGTGGATCGAGGCCATTGCCGACCAGGCGGACCCAGTATGACTGTGCTCGCGGCTTTGCTGGCCGCCCTCGCTGCGGTGCTCCTCGTGCCGCCTCGCCCGCGCCTGCAGACGGCTCGCCCGACGCTCGACGAGCCAGCCTCGACGCGGTCCGGCCGCTGGCGACCCGTGCTCTGCCTGCTCGCCGGCCTCGGTGCCTGGGCCTTCCTGGGCGGGCCCATCGGCGTGGCCGCGGCACCGGTCGCGGCCGCCGCGGCCTGGGCCGCGCTCGTGCGGTCGGAGCCCGGCGCCGTACGCCGCGAGCGGGAGGCCGCGGCTCGGGAGCTCCCGCACTTCGTGGACCTGTTCGCGTGTGCCCTGCGAGCCGGCGCGTCCCCGCAAGCCGCCCTCGCGGCCGTGGTCGCGGCCTGCCCGGGGCCGACCGCAACGCGTCTGGACGGTGCGTTGGCTCGGCTCAGGATGGGGGTCGACCCCGTCCAGGTGTGGGGCGGGCTGGCGGACGACGACGTGCTGGCGGCGCTCGGCCGCACCCTCGCGCGGGCCGAGACCAGTGGCAGCTCCGTGGCCGACGCGGTCGAGCGGCTCGCCGATGAGCTCGAGCGCTCGTCCCTGGCCGCCGTCGAGGACCGCGCCCGGGAGGTGGGCGTGAAGGCGGCGGTCCCGTTGGGCCTGTGCCTGCTGCCCGCCTTCCTGCTCATCGGCATCGTGCCCACGGTGGCCGGACTGCTGTCGACGCTGACCCCATGACGGGACGGGTCGAAATGCGCGCACAGGCAGCTGCATCCCTCGACCCTCCACAGGCTGCGCGGTCGCCGCGAGCGCGATGGGGGTGCCGCGTCGCAGAGTCGGCCCACGGCCCGCATCGGGTGGGCCTCGATCGAGAGGAAGCCCATGACACGCACGACCATCACGCCGGTGCGCAGCGACCAGCGGACACGCAACGAGGACGGGATCACCACCGCGGAATACGCCGTCGGCACGGCAGCGGGGGCCGGGTTCGCCGGCCTGCTCTACAAGCTGCTCACCGGTGGCTTCGGCGATCAGTTGCTCAAGACCCTGTTCGACCACGTCCTGGGCCTGTTGGGGATCAAGTGAGCGTGCACCGGCGGCGGTCCGAGCGGGGTGCCGCCACGGCCGAGCTGGCGCTCGGGCTGCCGCTGGTGCTGGCCGTCACCGTCGGACTCGTGTGGCTGTTGGCTGCGGCATCCGCGCAGATCCGCCTCGTCGACGCCGCGCGCGAGTCCGCGCGATCGATGGCACGAGGTGACTCGGAGTCCGCGGCCCGCGCCGTCGGTTCGAGCATTGCGCCGACCGGAGCGGCCATCGACATGGAGCTGGCGGGCGGCCGGGTCACGGTCACCGCCAGCGCCGAGGTGGACGGGCCTGGTGGGCTGTTCGACTTCCTGCCGGGCGTGACCGTCCGCTCCCGTGCCGTGGCCGTCCTGGAGGAGGCGTGAGGGACCAGCGCGGTTCCGCGACCCTGCTCGTCCTTGCCGTCACCGGACTGCTGATGTTCCTGGGGCTCGGCCTGGGCGGCGTCGCCGCGATCGTGCTCACCCAGCGGTCGGCACAGGCCGCCGCCGACCTCGCCGCACTCGCCGGTGCCTCGGCCGCGGTGTCCGGATCGGATGCCTGCGACGCCGCGGCAACGATCGCGGCGGCCAACGGAGCAGTCCTGGCCGACTGCCGGCGCGCCGGACAGGTCGTCACCGTCACCGTGACAGCGGCCGGGCCGCGGTTGATCGACCGCCGCTACGACGTCACCGCCGAGGCGCGCGCCGGACCGAGCGGGTGAGCGTCAGATCTTCTCGTCGGGCGCGTCTTCGTCCGAACGACGCTCGGCCTCGGCACGGTCGAGGCGTTCATTGAGCTTGTTCAGCTCCTTGCGCTCCTTGCGGTGCGCCAAGCCACGCTTGGTGCCCCACTTGAGGATCGAGTAGCCCCACAGGATCGCGGCTCCGGAAGCGACGCCCAGAAGGAACAACGTCAACGCGCTGACGTCTTCGCCGAGGAACTCTGCTGTGCCTTCAGCACCAAAGACCGAGGCGAGGATGACGAGGGCGCCGCCCAAGATGAGCAAAAGTCCGAGGATGACCATGCCCGCAGGTTACTCGGCGCGTGCTCCGACCAGCAGGAGGTCCAGCAGCGCGACGGCGCCGCGCTTGTCGAGCGGGCTGTTCTGGTTGCCGCACTTGGGGGACTGGACGCACGACGGGCACCCGTCGGTGCACTCGCAGCTCGCGATGGTCTCGCGGGTTGCGGTGAGCCACTCCAGGGCTGCGTGGAAGCCGCGCTCGGCGAAGCCGGCACCACCCGGGTGGCCGTCGTAGACGAACACCGTCAGCCGCCCCGTGTCGGCGTGCAGCGCGGTGGAGACACCGCCGATGTCCCATCGGTCGCAGGTCGCGAAGAGCGGGAGGAGTCCGATCGAGCAGTGCTCGGCCGCGTGGGCGGCGCCCGGGATGTCCGCAGCCCCGAGACTGCCTTCGGTCAGTACGTCGCCGGGCACCGTCCACCACACCGCCGTCGTGCGCAGCGAGCGCTCGGGCAGGTCGAGCAGCTCCTCGCCGATCACCTCGCCGCTCGGCTGGCGGCGCTTGAGGAAGGAGACGACCTGGTGCGAGACGTCCACCTCGCCCAGGGAGAGACGGCAGTCGCTCCACATCCGGTGCTCACGCTCGGCGACGATCGAGATGTCGGTGATCTCCCGCGCCGACGTCGAGTAGGGCACCTCGGCCCGGTGCATGACCGCCACGTGCTCCTCGAGGTCGAGCGACTCGACCAGCCAGGTCTCGCCACGGTGCACGTAGACCGCGCCGGCGTGTGCGGTGCCGTGCGAGCTCGAGCCGTCGACGGTGCCGATCACGCGACCGGTCTCCGCCTCGATCAGCTGCACCTGCGCGCCGCCGCTGGAGCGGATGTCGGCGAGGTCGCTGGCGCGGCGGCGGTCGGTCCAGAACCAGCCGCGCGGTCGCTTCCGGAGCAGCCCGGCGTCCGTGAGCTGGTCCAGGACCGCGCGCGCGTTGTCGCCGAACAGCGGCAGGTCCGACTCGGCGAGCGGGTGCTCCTGCGCCGCCGCACAGAGGTGTGGACCCAGGACGTAGGGGTTGTTCGGGTCGAAGACCGTCGCCTCGACCGGCTGGCCCAGCAGCGCCTGGGGGTGGTTCACGAGATAGGTGTCCAGCGGGTCGGCGCTCGCCACCAGCACGCCGAGCGCGTCCTGGGCACCACGCCCCGCGCGCCCGATCTGCTGCCACAACGCGGCCCTGGTGCCCGGGAAGCCCGCGATCAGCACCGCGTCCAGCCCGCTGATGTCGATCCCGAGCTCGAGCGCGTTGGTGGCCGCCAGGCCGGTCAGGTCACCGCGGCGCAGTGCCGCCTCGAGCTCGCGCCGCTCCTCAGGGAGGTAGCCACCGCGGTAGGACGCCACGCGCGCCGGCAACGACGGATCCACTTCGGCGAGCAGCTCGGCGGCCGTGGCGGCCACCTGTTCGGCTCCGCGCCTCGATCGGACGAAGGCCAGGGTCCGGATGTCCTCCGCGACGAGATCTGCGAGCAGGTCGGCGACCTCCGACGACGCTGCGCGCCGCACCGGCGCACCGTTCTCGCCGGCATAGGAGGTGAAGGGTGGCTCCCAGAGCAGCAGGGAGACCTGCCCCCGGGGTGAGTGGTCGGCGGTGATCGCGAGCACGTCGAGACCGGTGAGGCGGCCGGCCGCGACCGCGGGCTCGGCGACGGTCGCCGACGCCAGGACGAACGTGGGGTGTGCGCCGTACAACGCGCAGATGCGTCGTAGGCGTCGCAGGATGTGCGCGACGTTGGCACCGAAGACGCCGCGGTAGTGGTGGCACTCGTCGACCACGACATAGCGCAGCGACCCGAAGAAGGACGCCCAGTGGGCGTGCCGCGGCAGCAGCGAGTGGTGCAGCATGTCGGGGTTCGTCAGGACGTATTCGCCGAAGTCGCGGGTCCAGTCGCGCTGCTCGCGGGTGCTGTCGCCGTCGTGCGTGGACACGCGGACATCGAGACCCAATGAGGCGATGAAGCTGAGCTGGTCGTTGGCCAGTGCCTTCGTCGGCGCGAGGTAGAGGACGCCCGCTCCGCGCTCGCCACGCCGGCCTCGCTCCGAGCGGATCGCGCTGAGTGCCGGGAGCTGGTAGGCCATCGACTTGCCCGACGCCGTCCCCGTGGCGAGGACGACGTGCTGCCCGGCATGCGCCGCGTCGGCGGCTGCCGCCTGGTGCTGCCACGGCGCCGACACGCCCGCACGCTCGAAGGCCATCCGGACGTCGTGGGCCACCCAGTCGGGCCACGGCACGGAGACCGCGGGGCGGGGCGGCACGACCTCGAGATGGCGGAGCCGATCCTCGCGACCGGGCACGGCCGTCAGGCGCGCCACGACCTCGTCCACCCGACGGTGCAGGGGTCCGTCGTGGGTGCTAACGGTGCGCAGTGTGGCAAACGGCACCGACATCGAGTCATCCCCAGGTCAAGGGTGCGCCTGCAGGATCACGGGTCTCATGGTTTGATAACTCCCGGCAGCATTCGGGGCGTCCTGCTTCGAGTGGAGTTCTTCCCAAATGGAGCAGTCGTGGATCTGACCCTTGCGACCCGCGAGGAAGACGGTCGCGCCATCGTCGCGGTGGGCGGCGAGATCGACGTCTACACCGCGCCCAAGTTGCGCGACCAGATCACCGAGCTCGTCAGTGGTGGCTCCTACAACATCGTGATCGACCTCGAAGCAGTCGAGTTCCTCGACTCCACGGGTCTCGGTGTCCTTGTCGGCGGCCTGAAGAAGGTCCGCGCCCATGACGGCTCGCTCGAGCTGATCTGCTCCCAGGAGCGGCTGCTCAAGATCTTCCGCATCACCGGGCTGGCGAAGGTGTTCGTGATCCACGACTCCGTCGACCCGTCCGTCGCCAGCTGACGCTCCCCTCGCTGAGCGCGCTTCGCCGTACGACCGTGCGGTCGGTCGAACGCGCCCGGACACGCACGTGATGTGTGACACAACCCCCCGCGTGATCCGGGTCACTGGTGCGTAGACTCCCGCGCGTTCGTACTTAGACGTACCACTCCCAGGAGGACGCACATGACCGGGATCGTTCCCGCTGTCGTGACGCTCACGGGCACCAACCAGGTTCTGGTCATCGTCGTCCTCGCGATCGCGCTCGGCGCGCTCGCGATGGCTGTCGTGTTCCGGAAGCAGGTGTTGGCCGCCGGTGAAGGCACCGACAACATGAAGACCATCGCCCTAGCCGTCCAGGAGGGCGCCAACGCCTACCTGACCCGGCAGTTCCGCACCCTCGGCATCTTCGCGGTGATCGCGTTCTTCGCGTTGCTCGTGCTGCCGGCAGATGACACCACCGTGCGCATCTTCCGCTCCGTGTTCTTCATCGTCGGCGCCGGCTTCTCGTCGGCCGTCGGCTATCTCGGCATGAACCTCGCGGTCCGCGCCAACCTCCGGGTCGCGGCCGCTGCCGACAGCGTCGGACGCGAGCCCGCCATGACGATCGGTCTTCGCACCGGCGCCATGGTCGGCATGCTCACGGTCGGCCTGGGCCTGCTCGGTGCCAGCCTGGTCGTGCTCTTCTTCCAGGACACCGCCCCCGACGTGCTCGAGGGCTTCGGCTTCGGCGCCGCCCTGCTCGCCATGTTCATGCGGGTCGGCGGTGGCATCTTCACCAAGGCCGCCGACGTCGGCGCGGACCTGGTCGGCAAGGTCGAGCAGGGCATCCCCGAGGACGACCCGCGCAACGCCGCCACCATCGCCGACAACGTCGGCGACAACGTCGGCGACTGTGCGGGCATGGCTGCAGACCTCTTCGAGTCGTACGCCGTCACGCTGGTCGCCGCCCTGATCCTGGGCTCGCAGGCGTTCGGCGACAAGGGACTCGTGTTCCCGCTGCTGATCCCTGCCATCGGTGCCCTCACCGCGGTGGCGGGTGTCTACCTCACCCAGCCCAAGGCGGGGGAGAACGGCCTGAAGACGATCAACCGGTCGTTCTACCTCTCGTCGGGCATCGCCGCCGTGGCCAGCGTCGTCCTGTCCTACATCTACCTGCCCAGCACCTTCGCGGAGTTCACCAACATCTCCGACGCGCTGGTCGACGCCGACGGCGACCCGCGCTTCATTGCAGCGACCGCCGTCGTCATCGGCATCGTGATGTCTGCCGGGATCCTGGCGCTCACCGGCTACTACACCGGCACGGAGCACCGCCCCGTCAAGGACGTCGGCAAGACCTCGCTCACCGGTGCGGCCACGGTGATCCTCGCGGGTCTCTCGGTCGGCTTCGAGTCTGCGGTCTACACCACGCTGGTCATCGGAGCAGCCGTGTTCGGTGCCTACATGCTCGGTGGCGCCGCTCTCACCGT
>JBDSPC010000072.1:0-5684 GCA_039914485.1 Nocardioides sp. | reverse complement strand
CTGACCGACGGCGTCGGCGGTGAGGTGGCCGACTGGATCCGACAGACCCCGAGGCGTTCCAAGCCTGTGGGGGACCGGCTGGCAAGGACTCGCGCCGACGTGCGCGGCGAGATCGTCAACGGAGGCGGGGGCGGGCCAGGCACTGGGCGGTTGGGGTAGGACGCGGGCATGTGCGGCGGTATGACGCATGTGGTTCCACCGACGTGGCGGGCTGACTGCCGGGTCGATCTGAAGGCCCCCTGTTGTGCCTCGTCCATGTCCAAGAGTTCTCAAATCTCTCTGGGATTGAGGGTTACAGTTCCGGCGTCTGCGAACGCACATCTGGCGCAATGCTGATTCGAAGAGTGGGGACGTGATGAACCAGCCGGACATCGAAGCTGTGTTCGTTGACGCCCTGCAGAACATTGCTGAGGGTGTGACCGACCTCGTCGGTTTCGAGGTCGCAGCGATCAGCGTCGCCCGTGACGACCACACCTTGGAGATGGTCGCCGTCGCTGGCAGCTCCGAGGCGCGTGATCAGCTGCTGGGTAGTCGAACGCCGATTGCAAGGATCGAGCGGGAACTTGGCAGCGCCGAGGCGTGGGGCGATCTTCGCTTCGTGCCGCATGAGCGGATGAGTATCGAGGTGGACGAGCTGAGTTGGGTGCCGGACTTGGAACTCTCGGATGACCCGGACGTGTGGCACCCGCTGGACTTGCTGCTGGCACCCATCCGCGACGAGCAAGGCAGACTTCGCGGACTGCTGTCGGTGGACGTGCCGCGCGATCGTCGGCGTCCAGGCCCGGGGCAGCGCGAGCAACTGCAGCGCTACGCCCGGCAGACCCGACGTAGCGTCCTCACCGCCCTGGAGCGAGCGGAGTTCGCCGAGCAGGTCCGACTGGCTGACGCCGCTCGCACGATCGTTCGGCAGGTGAGCTCGGAGCTGTCGATAGGCCGGATCATCGAAATCTGCCAGCCAGCAGTGACCGTCGGGTTCAAAGCTGTGGGGATGTGGCTCCAGACATTCGACCCCGATAGCGGCGGCGCGGACGAGGTCTATGGCGCCACCGATGGCGAGATCGTGGTGCCTGAGGAGTTCAAGCTGCTCGGGCGGAAAGCCGCCGGCCCGCTATGGGCCACCCAAGAAGTCGCGGTGGTCACCGACGAACTCATGCCAGTGATTGCCGGCCTGGACTTGGACGCTGACCAGGTAGCGCGCGTTCGCGACTTCATGGCCACCACGCTCGAAGCGTCCTCGATGCTTTTCGTTCCGATCGGCGCCGGACAGGAGTGCTTGGGCAACCTGGCACTGACGCGGCGCGGTCCGAGCCCCGAGTGGACCTTGGTGGAGCAGCAAGCTGCCCTCGAGATCGGCCACGACCTGGGTCGTGCTCTCGTGAACGCGCGCACCTTCGAGCGTGAACGGATCCTGCTCGAAGAGGTTCGCGAGCTCGCCGGCTACAAGAGTCGGTTGATCACCACGATCTCCCACGAGCTAAAGAACCCTCTGACCTCGATCCTGGGGCACATCGAGATGGTCGAGTCCGGACCAGACTTGCCTGACTCGTTGTCAACATCGATCTCGGCCATGGGACGTGCAGCCGATCGGATGCGCAGCATCATCGATGACCTGCTGGTGCTCGCCCAGGTCGCCGACCCGGAAACAGCGCTCGACCCGGAGCCGGTCGACCTTGCCAAGGTGGTCGACGACGTGCTCGACCTCCTACGCGTAAGCATCGACCAGCAGGAGCTCCACGTCGTCCTCCAGGCGCCCTGCACGCCGGTGTGCGCCTGGGGCGAGGTGGATGGACTGTTCCGGGTGTGCGTAAACTTGGTCAGCAACGCCGTCAAGTACACCCCACGCGGAGGCACGATCACCACCTCGCTGGCCCATACCCCTCACGGAATCGAGCTGATCGTCACCGATACCGGGCTCGGGATCTCCGCGTCGGATCAACAGCACCTGTTCCAGGAGTTCTTTCGCTCCAACAACCCCGCCGCCGTCGCCATGCCGGGCACGGGGCTGGGTCTGAGCATCGTCCACCGCATAGTCGAGCGCCACCGCGGCCGAATCCGCGTCAGCTCGGCTCTCGGAGCCGGAACTACCTTCGTCGTCACCTTGCCTCCTGCGCCCTGAACGACACCACCAAGACCCGCCCACCCTCGGCACTAAATCTTGCGGCCCGCCAACCCTTGCTACGACCGCAAGGCTGTCGCGGACTTCGGCTTCTTTCGATTGCCCCCGGACCGGCAGATCACTGGCCGAAAGGCGGCGGACTGACGCACCTACGGGCGGTCCGCGAATGCCGTTGCGCCTGAGGAGGATCTAAAGCAGCAGCGGCAGCAGTGAAGCACGAGTATCCCCACGGGTGGTCCGTAGAGCTGGCGAGGCGACGAGGCTGGGACAACACACCTCACGAAGGAGCGCAGCATGTCTGATGACGCCAAGGCAGCCAAGGAACTGGTCGAGACGCTGAAGGACGGCGAGCGGGGTTTTGCCGACTCTGCCGATAAGCTCCGCGACGGCGAGCACCCGGAGTGGGCCACGGCCCTGCGGCGCCTTTCCGAGGAGCGCGCAGGCTTCTGGCGCGAGATCGTCGACCTCGGGCACGACTACGGCGACGACGTCGACGAGAGCGGCACTGTCGCTGCGGCCGTGCACCGGGGCTGGATCTCGCTGAAGGACGCCCTCACCGGCGACGACGCCGGCGCCGTGCTCAAGGCGGTCGTGACCGGCGAGGACCACGCGGTCTCTGAGTACGAGGACGCCCTCAAGATGGACCTCAGCGCAGGCTTCCGCGAGGTCGTCGTACGCCAGCAGGCCGCCGTCGTCGCCGCCCGCGACGAGGTCAAGGCACTTGAGAGCGTTGGATAACGGTTTGGGCCCGGCGCCGCGCGACGTGGCGACGCCGGGCAAGTCTCATTCGCGGTGCAATGACGCGCCTTCGACGCCGTCGGCACGTTGTCAAACGGGCGTGGCTCAAGGGAGCTCGGGATCTGGATGGTCGGTCGCGAACTGTTGCGCCACGCTGTCGTCGATGAGTCCTTGTTCCCGTAGCCACTCGACGGCCCGGCGCTCGGCTCGAACGTCACGCAGGTTGTGCCACGCCGGGATCAGTTCGGGATGGTGTTTATAGACTTGATTCTTGAATCGCCTGAACGCACCCCGCTCCTGCAGAGCCTGGGTCAGGCGTTGACTGGCGGCGCTGTCGCTGATGCCGTCAGCAAAGTCGGCCATGTCCTGAAACCACACGTAGGACGGGAGAGGATCGATGAGAAGGAGATCGAGTACGTCGATCTCGACGTGGTTATCACCGTCGATGCCCGTGTCGCTGGTCCAGAAAGCAATCTCGCCCGTGCGCGGGTCGATCAGCCATCGGTGCTCGTAGTCAGTCTCATCTGCTAGCGCGGTTGCGATCTCCTCGAGGTCGACTTCGCCCAGGTCGAGCATCTGCCCAGAGTAGAACCCGAGCGCCGCGCCGCGGAAGAACCGTGTCAGCGACATCGCCCCCGGCCAGTTCGCGGCGGACTGACACGGGTCGCCACATGGATCAGGCAGGCTGAGGTCTGTCGTAGAGGAGCCGAGCATGGACCCTGCGCACCGGCGGGCGTAGCGTGAGTGATGGTTGGCCTCGATGAGAGGAGACGCCATGTTTGCTCGCTTGCGGCAGCCCGGAGGAATCTTGGGCGGCTTGAGCCTCACCGCGGCGCTGTTCTTGGGTGTCCTTGGCGTCCTCGGCGTGGGGTCCCTCCTCATAGCTGCGGCGTTCGGGAGCGAGTTCTGGTCCGACGAAAGAGACGAGCAGCTCGTCAGTGCCGTGGTGTTTGCTGTCATCGCCGCGGGGGCTGTCGGGTTCCTCATCATGGACCGGCGACCGTGGTTGGGGGCCGCCCTCGCGGTCGTCGGCAGCTTGTTGATGGCTCTGGTCCTCTTCTGGGCGATCTTGCCTCTCGTGCTGGGTCCTGTCTTCGCAGTGGTTGCGGTTCTTCGAGCGCGAGTGTTCAGTTCTGGCAGCGGAGCATCGCCGGGTCGGGCGACTGCGTAACGTCAGCCGGTCTCGCGGCTACTGATATGGAGTGGCTTCTTGTCAAGGGGCAGGGTGAGGCGCCCGTCCGGATTGCTCTGGGCGGGCGCCTCGTGGCTTCGTGACTGGGCCGGTGGTGAGCGTGTCGTTGGCGACGCGCGGTCAGACTGATATGCGCGGGTTGGCTACCGCAGGACGGGGCGTTCGGCAGGAGCGGGTCGCGTGTCTAGAAACGAGCGTCGCCGGCCCTGATCGGGCGGGCTGCTCTTAGTAGCTTCGCGGGTCGCTCCATGCGCTGCTACCGCCGGTCGTGGTCGACGAAGCCAGCTGGTGGGGTCGGCTATTCCTCCATCACGGCCAGGGACCAGCACCAGCCAGCCAGTTCGCGGGCGATGGCGACGTTGGCGGTCACTGGCCTCTTCTGGCGGTCGGTGAATCTGACCCAACGGGCGTGCAGTCGTCGGTTGCCTGCGTCGCCGCGGAGCCGGGCTGCTGGTGAGGCGAGTTCCCATCGGTCCCGCAGGGTCTTGCCAGGCCGATAGGTCGGGCGGTGGTGCCAGGCAGCCTCGACGAGAAGCCGCCGGGCGTGGGTGTTCCCGGTCTTGGTGATCGGCCCCTGGGTCCGCGAGGATCCTGAGGAGTGCTCACTGGGCACCAGGCCTACGAATGAGCCGATGGTGTTGCCGGTGAACCGGTGCCAGTCGCCGATCTCGACTGCGAGTGCGAACGCGGTCAGGGTCGAGACGCCCCGCAGACAGCTCAACCGGTGCACCACGGCGGTGAACTCGCTGTCGGTGGCCATGGTCGCGATCGCGGCGTCCAACCGGTCGCGGCGTGCTGTGGTGCTCAGCACGGCCTCGTAGTCGGACTCGAAGGTCAGCCGGGTTGCAGGGTTGTCCAGGCGCTGGTGGCCGACGCCGCGTAGCCAGGCGTCGTGTCTACCTGTCCAGGCGCGGCCGTCGTAGTAGACGAAGCCGTGGCGCAACAACAGTTTCGAGAGCCGGTGTCGGGCCCGCATCAGATCTGCGCGGGAGTCCTCGCGAGCCCGGACCAGGTCGCGCGCAGTCTCTTGCTCGACGCTGGGCACGGTAACTGCGGTGACCTCGTCCATCCGCAGCAACCTGGCCAGATGAATGGCATCGCGGGCGTCGGTCTTGACCCGATCCCCTGCAGGTCGCTGGAGCTTCGAGGGTGCCGCGACCTCACAGCGGATCCCGGCAGCACGCAAGCTCCGGTAAAGACCAAACCCGGTAGGGCCGGCCTCGTAGGTCACCGCCACTGGACCGGGCAGATCCATCAGCCACCCACGGATGTGGTCATGGGCAGGGGTCAATCTGGCCTGGAACAACTCACCCGTGACGCCATCGATCGCCGCTGCCGCAACAGATCGTGCGTGCACGTCGAGCCCAACGCTCGTACGCTCGGTAAACACCGGGGCCTCCCACAATTGTCGGATAGGCCGAGCAGGCGGCCCCTGCTCGGTAACCCACGAATCTTGTGAGTGAGGCCCCGGCCCGCAACCCCTTCGGAACCGAAGCGGTCACTCCATACCGTCTAGATGTACCCGGCAGGGACGTTGGTGACACGGGTCTTGTGAAAGGTGAGGACCTCCGGGCTTAGTGGAGATGTCTAAGTCATCCGCTGGCCCAGGAGGTCCTCGTGCCCCACGCTAACGCTCGT
>JBDSPC010000071.1:0-3836 GCA_039914485.1 Nocardioides sp. | reverse complement strand
CTTCACCGAGACGATCATGGGTCGACGCCGCTACCTGCCCGACCTCAACAGCGACAACCGGATGCGTCGCGAGGCAGCCGAACGGATGGCCCTGAACGCGCCCATCCAGGGATCGGCGGCCGACCTGATCAAGGTCGCCATGCTCAACGTGGAGGCGGCCATCCTCGACCAGGGGCTGAAGTCACGCATGCTGCTGCAGGTCCATGACGAGCTCGTCCTCGAGGTGGCGCCCGGCGAGAGCGATGCCCTGGGCGACCTGGTGCGCGAGCACATGGGCAGTGCCGCAGATCTGGCCGTGCCGCTCGACGTGTCTGTCGGTACCGGCCGCAGCTGGCACGACGCCGCGCACTGAGGTTCGCTCAGACGATGGCGGGGGCGGGCTCCTCGGGCACCGGGGCGCCGTCGCGCAGGAACCAGGCGCTGATCCCGAGCAGCACGACCAGCAGTGCGACGTCGACGAGCACGACGATCGTGACCAGGCCCAGCACCGAGTCGGCGGTCAGGCCGACACCGATCATCGTGATCAGCGCCAACCACACGACGTACACCGAACGCGTGCCCTGGCGGGCGAGCACCGAGTAGACGAGCAGCTGGATCATCGAGAGCAGCGTGCCGAGGATCGCGAAGACCCACAGCTGCGGCTCGACCTCGCTGAACTTCGCGCCACCGACGAAGCGGATCGCGATCCCGGAGAGCAGCCAGGAGGCCAGGGTGCCGACGGCGCCGAGCGCCGCGACCAGCGAGAGGCTCACGACCAGGGCCTTGCGGCGCTCGCCACCGGTCGACATCGACGGGAACGCCACCACCACCACGAACTGCGGCAGGAAGAGCATCGCCTTCGTGAGGATCAGGCCGCCGGCGTAGAGACCGGAGTCGTGCCCGGACAGGACGTTGCGCGCCACGATCAGGTCGACGCTGCTGAGGGCGAAGAAGGCGAACAGCGCCTGACCGTTGCTGATGCTCTCCTTGAGCATCGCCATCCCGGTGTGATCGGAGCTGCTGACCTGCACGTGGCGCTCGTGACGCAGCGCCCACCAGCCGACCAGCACCGGTGCCCAGAAGCTGACGCCGACCCCGACCAGGCTCCACAGCTCGGTCGGTCGCCAGGCGATGAAGGCGCCGCCGATCACCAGGCGCGGCACGCCGGCGGCGACGTAGAGGGCGCCCAGGGCGGCCCAGCGGCGTTCGCCCTGCAGGATGCCGGCGAGGCCGCCCATCAGGGTCATCGGCACCGCCGAGATCGCGATGATCAGCGCCGTGCCCAGGTGGTCGAGCTTGAGGACGCGCTGGATGAGCGGGCTCAGCACCAGCATGATCAACCCGAGCGCGGCGGCCGCCCGGTAGGTCACGCGCATGATCGAGTGCTGGATCTGCGCGACGTGCTGCGGGTCGGCCGAGATGCGGCGAGCGGCCGTGGCCTGCAGGCCGAGCGCGCCGACACTGATGACGAGCATCAGGTTGAGGGCCGAGCCGAGTGCGCCGTACCCCTCGGTGCCGAGCAGTCGGGAGGCCAGCAGCACGAAGCCATAGGTGGCGACGTTCATGACGGCCATCGACACCGCGATGCCGGAGCTGCTGTTGGCGATGCGCGCAGCCGCGTCTCTCATTCCCACGCGGGCGAGCCTAGTTGCTGGGACCGCCACTACAGTCGGCACCTGCACAACCCGCGCGGCGCGGGCGCGCGTCGGGCACTGAAGGGAAGTCGGGCAGGTGGGCGGAGCACGACGGTGGGCACCCGCGCTGTGGTCCCTCCTCCTGGCCGCGCTGATGCTCGGCGGTGCGCTGGGGCCGGGCTACGTCCTGTCCTACGACATGGTCTGGGTGCCGGACCTGGCCCTGACCCCGGATGTCTGGGGCGTGGGTACGGCGTTGCCGCGGGCGGTCCCGTCCGACGCCGTGGTCGCCGTGCTGGACACGGTCGTGCCGGGGATGCTGCTGCAGAAGGTCGTGCTGCTCTGCGCCCTGGTCGGGGCCGGCGCCGGTGCGGCTGCCCTGGTCGGCTCGCGCTCGCTCGGCACGCAGCTGGTCGCAGCGTCCTTGATGGTCTGGAATCCCTTCGTCGTCGAGCGGCTGGTGATCGGGCACTGGCCGGTGCTGGTCGGCTACGCCGTCCTGCCCTGGCTCCTGCTCGTCGGCCGGCGGTGGGACGTCGGCACTCGGATGCCTGCCCTGCTCCCGGTGCTGCTCGTGCTCGGATCGCTCAGTGCCAGCACCGGGGTCGCCACCGCCATCGCCGCGCTCGCGGGCGGCTGGCGCCGCGGGGACGCTCGGCGCAACGCGCGCATCGCGGTGCTGGGCGTCGTGGCCAACCTGCCCTGGCTGGTCGCCGGTCTGCTCCACTCCGCCGACGCCACGTCAGCAGCCGAGGGTGCTCGGGTGTTTGCCGCCAGTGACGAGGGTCCGCTGCCGGGTCCGCTCGCTTCGCTGAGCCTCGGCGGGATCTGGAATGCGGAGGTCGTGCCCGCGACCCGCGTCGGCTTCCTCGCGGTCGCCTCGCTGGTCCTGCTGGGCGCGCTCGCGCTCCTGGGCTGGCTCGCGCATCGCCGTACGCCCATCGAGGGCGTGGGCGCCCTGGTGGTGTGCTGGCTCGTCGGGGTGGGCCTGGCGGTCGTGAGCTGGTCGGCCCCGGATGCGGTCGGTTGGGTCGCCGCGCACGTCCCCGGCGGCGGGCTGCTGCGCGACGGGTCACGGCTGCTGGCGCTGGCTGCCCCCTTGACGGTGGTGCTGGTCGCGCGCGGGGCCGAGTGGCTGCTGGACCGCACGCCCGACCGTCCCACGCGAGTGCTCGTCGCCGGCCTGCTGGCGATCGTCCCGATCGCGCTGATGCCAGACGCTGCTCTCGGGTCGGCCGGCCGGCTCGATGCCGTGTCCTACCCGGCCGTCCTCGACGACGTACGCGCCGCAGTCCTGGCGGCCCCGGAGGGCGACGTCGTCCTGCTGCCCTTCACGAGCTATCGCGCCCCGGACTGGAACGAGGGGCGCAAGGTGCTCGACCCGCTGCCGCGGTTACTGGGTCGACAGGCAGTCGCCAATGACGAGCTGTACGTCGACGGGCGGCCGATCGCGGGGGAGGACCCGCGCGCCGCGGAGGTGGGGGCCGCTCTCGGACTCTCGGGACCCGACGAACGCGCCGCTGCGCTGGCAGCCCTGGGGGTGTCCGCGGTCGTGGCCCAGCAGATCCCCGGCCAGGACACGCCCGAGATCGCAGGTGATGTGACGTATTCGCAGGGCGACCTTGCTGTCGTCGAGGTGGCGGGCGACGTCCGCCCGCAGTCGTCCCCCGGACCATGGGTGGTCGCGATGGCGCTGGCCTGGGTGGCGTGGCTGGGTCTGCTGCTCACGGGTGTCGCGACCCCGGTTCGGAGGCGGCGTGAGACCCGCCGGTAACAAACTTCTCCGATGATGGCCGAGCTGTGCATTTGTGCTGTTAGGCTGCGCCGCGAACCTTAGGGAGGGTCATTACACATGAACGCCAATTTCGTGGGACCGATCGTCAGCTTGATTGCCGGCGGCGCGCTTGCTGCTGCGTCCGTCATGGGCTTCATCACGTCGCAGACGTCCGCCCCGTCGAAGTCTCCGGCCAACGCCGAGGCGCCCGCGTTCGACTACGGCACCACCACCGAGTGATGCTTGGCGGGTGACCCCGCCCGACTGCACGCGGCGCCGGCTCTCGAGCCGCAGCGCCGCGTTTGTCATTCCTCGTCCGGGTCCTGGCTGTCGATCCGGACGCCTCGCAGTGCGCTCGCGACCACGTGCGTGAACGACTCCTGGGCGTGCTGCCACGTGAACGCGTGGCTCATCTCCAGCGCCCCGGCCCCCAGCCGCTCTCGCTCGGC
>JBDSPC010000037.1:0-19949 GCA_039914485.1 Nocardioides sp. | reverse complement strand
GGCGCTGTTCTAGGAGCACCCCGAGACGCAGGCGTCACGCCCCTCGGCCCGCACGGCCCCTGGCTGGTCACTGACCTCGCGACGGCCAAGCGGGTGCTGACGGACGCCGCCGCCTTCGACTTCCCGGCCACCGTGAGCCGGGGCACCGACATGTCCGCTAGTGCCGGCGACAGCCGCACCGGTCACCTCGTCTACGCGCCGCTGACGCCCGTGCAGGTGGCGAGGGGCCGCGAGGTCTTTGCCCGCGAGTGGACCGCTGCGCTCGCGGAAGCACCGGGCACCGAGTTCGAGGCGATGGACCTGCTGCGTCGCCCCGTGGCTCGGGCGACCTGCGCGGCCGTGCTCGACCTCGGCGAGGACGCCCGAGACGTGATCGCCGACCGGGTGCTCGCGTGGATCGACGCGTTGGCGCCGGTCATCTCGAGCCGTCGCAGCCCACGCCGCTGGAGCCGTGCGCGCCGTGGGGAGCTGCGTGCTCGTCTCCTGCTCGAGGAAAGCCTGGCCGACGTCTCGGCGACACGCGACGCACGTGACACGCCCCAGGCGATCGCCAACCTGCTCGCCGCCGGCATCCAGGTGCCGATCGCCGCAGGAGCCTGGTTGCTGGTGCTGCTCGCCGACCACCGGGACCACGAGGTCGATCCCGACCACGCCGTGTGGGAGGCGTTGCGGCTGGCCCCGCCGACGTGGGTGACCGCCCGGGTCACCACGACCCCCGTGTCGATCGGCGCCCTACGCCTGCCCGTGGGCGCTGTCGTCATGGTGAGCCCGCTCCTGCTCGGCCGCCTTCCTGAGCTGGCGCCGAACGATGCCGCCGGGCTCGCGGCCTTCTGCCCGGGGCGCTGGCGTCGCGACGACATCCGCCCGGGCGCCTGGCTCCCGTTCGGTGCCGGCGCGCACGCCTGTCCCGGGCGAAACCTCGGCCTGGCCGTGCTGCGCGACCTCGCGACCTGGGCCCTGGGAGAACAGCTGACGCTCGCCGCACCGGTCACCATCGACCAGAGCCGCGGCATCCTTCCCAAACCCGCACGCATCTCCGTCTCATCTCCGACACAATGAGGCCATGAGCGGCTCCCCGGCCTTGCAGGACGTGCCGCTCGGCACGCCCGTGTCCGCCGCGGCGACCACCCTCGCGGCGCTGGTGCTCGACACCGGCACACCCCTCGATCGGGCCTTCTCCCTCGTGGCCGAGCATCTCATCGCCATGCCCCGCGTCGAGGTGGTCACGATGGCGCTCACCACCTTCGCACCCGAGGACGAGACCGGCTGGATCCACCTCGGCGAGCGCGCCTGGGTGACCGAGTGGTTGCGGCCGGGCGCCGCCTGCTCGATCCTCCCCGACCCGGACGCCGGGCCCGAGGCCGCGCTCTCCATGCCGTGGGTGTCCCCCCGCGCGCGCGAAGCCGCCCTCGCGGTCACGGACATCGACCTGCTGCCGCCCGAGGCCGAGCAGGACCGCCGCGAGCTCGCCGCCAACGGGATCCGCAGCCTGATGGCCCAGGCGCAGGTCTCTGACGGCGTGATGTTCGGCAGCCTCGCCGTCGGCAGCTCCGGCACCGGTCCCTGGCCGCCGGACAACGTGGCGGACTTCCGCCTCCTGAGTGCCGCCCTCACCTCGCGGATCGCCCTGGAACAGGCGCGCAGGTCGCTGGCGGAGGCGGTCGCGGTCGGCGCCCAGGGCCGCGAAGCCCAGCAGCACTTCCTGGCCTCGCTCGGGCACGAGCTACGCACGCCCCTGACCGCGATCATGGGCTACACCGAGATGCTCGTCGACGAGGCCGGCGAACGCGGAGAGGAGACCTTCGCGAAGACGGTCAGTCATGACGGGCGTGTGATCATGCGAGCCTGCGAGCAGCTGATGGCCGTGATCGAGGACCTCCTCAGCGCCGGGCGCGTGGTCGCCGACGCAGACTTGCGAGAGTCCGTCGACGTCCAGGCCGCCGTGGCCGACGTGCTGCACTGGCACCGGGCGGCGGCCGAGACAGCAGGTGTCCGGCTCTCCAGCACCATGTCCGCCGGTCAGACCGTCTGGGCGCACCCCCCGGGGCTGCGTCAGGTCCTCGCCAACCTCGTCGGCAACGCGGTCGTCCACAACGTCGCCCACGGGACGGTGGTGGTCTCCACCGAGTCGCTGACCGGCGAGTCCGGCGAGGAACGCCTGCGGGTGATCGTGCGCGACAGCGGCCCGGGGCTGACGTCCGAGCAGCTGGCGCACGTCTTCGAACCGTTCATCCGGTATGCGCAGCCAACCGTCAAGGGCACCGGACTCGGCCTGTCCCTGTCGCAGTCCGTGGCCGAGCGCGACGGCGGCACGATCGGCGCCGAATCCACTCCGGGGAGCGGCTCGGCCTTCTGGGTGGAACTGCCCGTGCACGAGGACGGGCACCACCCCTAGCAACGGCCAGGCCCGCGGTCCGACCGGATTCCTCGAGGGCCAACGTGCTCATGTAACATTCCACGCGCTTGGCCAGGTAGCTCAGTTGGTACGAGCGACCGACTGAAAATCGGTAGGTCGGCGGTTCGACCCCGCCCCTGGCCACACGCAAGTCGAAGCGCCCGATCACGTCCCGATCGGGCGCTTCGGTGATTTCACGACCGCGCGACGTCGAGGGGGCTGGACACGGTGTGACGTGGGCCACTACGTTCCTCCTCGTCGGTGATGGGCCGGCACGTCCCTGCCTGCCCGTCGATCGGAGAACCGATGAATCCCCTACGCCCCCGAGCCCTCATCCTGAGCGTGCTCGCACTCCTCGCTTCCACGTTGGCCGTCGCCAGCACTGCCGCCCCTGCCCAGGCCGACGGACCCGGAGTCGGGACACCCTGGGTCGTCACCCTCGGTGACTCCTACATCAGCGGTGAGGCCGGCCGGTGGGCCGGCAGCTCCAACGCCTCGTCGTCTCGTGCCGACGCCCTCGGCGGCACTGCCTACTTCGACAACGCCACCGGCACTGCCGAGACCATCAACCGCTGCCATCGGAGCAAGTCCGCCGAGGCCTACATCGCCGGCGGCGTGAACGGCATGAACTTCGCCTGCTCCGGCTCACGCGTCGCGACCTTCAGCGACTCCGACGGCAACTTCAAGCCCGGGCTCGACTTCTTCAACAACGGCGCCCAGCAGGGACAGGCCTTGATGCTGGCGAACTTCGCGGCGACCCACAACGTGAAGATGGTGACGGTCTCGATCGGCGGCAACGACTTCAACTTCGCCTCCATCGTCCAGGCCTGCGTCACCAACTGGGCGACCTCTCCGACCTGGGCCAAGAACTACTGCAACGACGACTCGTCGGTGACCGCCAACTTCACCGCCGCCAACGTCGCTGCCAAGCGGGCCGCCATCGCCGCGGCCTTCCAGAACGTGCGGACGGCGATGCGCAACGCCGGCTATGCCGACGGCTCCTGGACGCTGCTCGTGCAGAACTACCCCTCGCCCATCCCCAACGGCTCCGGCTTCCGGTACGGCGAGGGCGGCTACACGCGGCAGAGCACCGGTGGCTGCGGCTTCTGGAACCGGGACGCCGACTGGGCCAACTCGACCGCGCTGAGCCTGATCAACGCTGCAGTGTCAGGTGCCGCCACCGACTCCGGCGTCGCCGGCGTGCGCACCCTCAACCTCGCATCGGCCTTCAACGGACGGCGCCTGTGCGAGAACGGCGTCGGCCTCTACGAGGAGAAGGGCCTGGCCAGCTGGACCACGCCGGGCGCGGTCGACCAGACGGAGTGGGTCAACCAGATCCGTACCGTCTCGACCTGCTGTGGCTCGGGCAGCCCGTACTACATCCAGGAGAGCCTGCACCCGAACTACTGGGCCCAGCTCGCGACCCGGTCTTGCGTGCGGCAGGCCTGGAACGGCGGCGCCCCTCGATCGGGCACCTGCGGGATCTCAGGGACCGGGCTGGTCAACGGCGAGCCCCGGATGGCCCTGAACTGACGCAGGCCTGACACCCACGGCTGGCGCCGGTCCCTTCGCGGGGTTCGGCGTCAGCCGGTGCGGTCGGAGTAGGTGTCGGCAGCCGTGTAGACGTTCAGCACGTAGTCGGTCGAGTGGTTGTAGCTGAGGATCGACCGTGACCAGGTGCCCGACGACATCAGGTCTCCCGACTGGCACAGGTAGTCGGCCGCGGCGAGCGATGCGTCGTCGATGTCGTTGGGGTCGGCCACGCCGTCGCCGTCGCCGTCGGCCTGCCACGTGCGCCACGTGGACGGGATGAACTGCATCGGACCGATCGCGTGGTCCCACTGGCGGTCGCCGTGCCAGCGGGCCGAGTCGCGGGTGGCCGGCACTGCGGCGTACAGGCCACCGTCGAGCGCGGGGCCGAGGATCGGCTCGGAGGAGTAGCCGTCGTCGCCGAGCTGTCGGTCGCCGATCGTGCCGTGCTGGGACTCGACCCAGCCGATGCCGGCGAGCGTGGTCCAGCCGATCCGGCACTGGCGCGGCGCGAGCACGCTTGCGCGGGCGTAGGCCGTCATGGCCGGCAGCGGGATGCCCGCGGCCTCAGCGGTACGGCGTGCCCAGCGCGGGTCGACGGCGGCATCGGCGCGCGACCTCGCGCGACTGGTCGTGGGCACGTCGGGCACGGCGGGGGCAGGGTTGGTCGCGGTGGCCGCGACCTGTGCGGGGACGATCTTGTAGCCGGTCAACACCTGGTCGCGCTGCCCGGCCTGCTGGGCGGCGAAGCCGGTGGCGCTCAGCAGCGCCACTCCCCCGACGACGCCGATCAGGTGGGTCAGCCTCACCCGAAACGTCCGTTGACGTAGTCGTGGGTGCGCTCGTCCTGCGGGTTGGTGAACATCGCCTCGGTGTCGCCGTGCTCGACGATGACCCCGGGAGTGCCTTGAGCGGCGAGGAAGAAGGCGCACGTGTCGGAGACGCGTGCCGCCTGCTGCATGTTGTGGGTCACGATGACAATGGTGACCTCTGTGGCGAGTTCTTTCATGGTTTCTTCGATAACTCGGGTGGACGTGGGGTCCAGGGCGGAGCACGGCTCGTCCATCAGCAGCACCCGCGGCTTGATGGCGAGCGCGCGGGCGATGCACAGGCGCTGCTGCTGTCCGCCGGACAGGCCGCCGCCGGGGGCGTCGAGACGGTCCTTGACCTCGTTCCAGAGTCCGCCACGGATCAGGCAGTGCTCGATGAGGGCGTCCTTCTCGGACTTCGAGACCTTGGTGCCCGTCAGCTTCAGGCCGGCGACGACGTTCTCGCGGATCGACATCGCCGGGAACGGGTTGGGCTTCTGGAAGACCATGCCGATGCTGCGACGTGCCTCGGTGAGCTTGCGCTGCGGGTCGTAGATGTCGACCCCGTCGAGCCGGACCTCGCCGGCGAGCGCGGCCGAGGGCACCAGCTCGTGCATCCGGTTGAGGATGCGCAGGAACGTGGACTTGCCGCAGCCGGACGGCCCGATCAGGGCGGTGATCTCGCCGGCGGGCATGGTCAGGGAGACCCGGTCCAGGACCTTGTGCCGGCCGAACCAGGCGGTGATGTCGCGTGCCTCGAGCTGGGCCAGGTCGGTGGGGAGGTACGTGGTCGTGCTCATGGTGGTCTCTTCTGCTGGGCGGAACGAGGGAGCAGGCCCGGGCGGTGTCAGCAACCGCCCGGACCTGCTGGTCTCACTTGACGGTGATCTTGAACTTCAGCTTCGAGGCGTTGAACTTGCTGTCACCCGCATACGTCGCGGTGAGCTTGTTCTTGCCCTTCTTCAGCTTCTTCAGCTTCAGGGTCACCTTGCCGGCCTTGATCGCGCCCTTGCCGACAACCTTCTTGCCACGCTTGACGACGATCTTGCCGGTGGGGGCGGACGTCGAGGACTCCTTGACGATGACCTTGCCCTTGTAGGAAGCGGCCTTGGCGTAGGACGCCTTGAACTTCTCGACCAGCTTGGTCGATGCCTTGGCGGCAGGCACCGGGGTGGCCGCGATCACGTTGAATGCGGCGCTCGCCGAGTCAGACGCGTTGAACGCGGAACCGCTGGCCGGCACGAACTTCGCCACGACGGTGTGCCCACCGGCGGCGAGGCCGGTGAGGTCCTTGGTGGCCTTGCCACCGGTGACGATCGAGGTGGCGACCTTGGTGGTGGCTCCGTCGAGGAAGAAGTCGACGGTGCCCTGCGGCTTGCTGGCGCCACCACCGGCGATGGTGGCGGTCAGGGTCGCGGCACCGGCGACAGCCGAGGTACCGACAACCGCGGTGGTCGTGGCGACCTTGGCGGTGGCGAGGTTGGCGGTGGCAGCCTGGGTGACCTTGCCGCACTCGCCTCCCTGGGCGACCGAGAGGAGCTGCTCGAAGCCGGCGTCCAGAATCAGCGACGCCGCAGCGGGCGAGCACGCGAACCCGGTGGGCCCGAAGACGGACAGCACGTCGGCGTTGGCCACGTCGGCCTGGCGCACCACGTTGTAGAGCGCGCGGGAGGCGACGAACTCGCCGGCCTCGATGCGAAGCGTGCCGAGCAGACCGGCGCGACCGACCGAGAAGGGCGCGATGGCGTTGGGGTCGGCCTTGATCGGAGCGTCGTCGTGCTCCTGCACCTCGGCGCCGGCGGGCGTGAAGGCCACGCCGCCGTTGGCCGCGGTCAGCTGGGCGATGAAGAAGTCGCGCGTGCCCGAGCCGCTCTGCGGGATCTTCGGGGCGATGACGCCGGCGGCGCCGCCGACCTGCGACCAGTTGGTGAACTCGCCCTTGTAGATCGAGACGACCTGGGCCTTGGTGAGCGACGCGGGGGCGTTGGAGGTGGTCGCGGTGGCCATGGCCAGCGTGTCCTTGGCGAACGGGAACGCCTGGAGGTTGTTGCTGACCTCGGTGGCGTTGAGCGCGGAGGACGAGCGGGCGAAGTCGACGTCGGGGTTGTTGCTGGCGCCGTACAGCGCCTTCTTGCCGTTGCCCGAACCGTTGTAGGTCACGCGGCTGACGGGAGCCGAACCTTCGCGCAGCACGATCGTGCCAGTCGGGCCGGCATCGAACGACGCGAGGCGGCCCGTGGTGTGCGTCGCGTTGTAGCCCGCGACGCCGCCGTTCCCGTCGGCCAGGTAGCCGAGGGCGTGCATGGAGGTGTCCGAGCCCACGCCGACGAGGTCGGAGGCGACGGGGACGAAGGTCGGGTCAGCGTGAGCCGGCGCCAGGATGGCGACCGACGCGGCCACGATCGACGCGGTGGTCGCGCCGGTGATGAGCCTGCGAACAGACATCTGCGAGTTCCTTTTCGTTGGGTGGGTGGTGCTGTGTTGCTGCTCGGACCGGGGATCAGAGCAGGTTGGGCAGCAAGCGCATGACGACATCGGTCGTCTGCCAGGCCAGGGCGATGACGACCGGAGTCGTGATCACCCAGACCGTGGCCGCGGACCAGCGCTGGCGAGCGGCCATGACCGCGAGGGTCATGGCCAGGAGCAGGCCCAGGCACAGGGCGAGGAGCGGAAGCGCCCCCTGCTCCGTGCCCATCGGGTGCTCCGAATCGGGGACGGCGGTCGGCAGACCGGCCGGTGTGGGGAAGCCCTTCCTGGCCTGGGCGTCGACGTAGACGACCTCGCCCGGGGACAGGTCGGCGAACCGGCCGGAACCCTCGGCGCTGACCAGGACCAGGCGGGCGGCACCCTCGGGTCGCGGCTGGGGAAGCGGATCGCCGGCACGGCGTACGCCGATGACCGAGAACTGCTTCGGACCCTGGGCCGTCACCACGCGGATCGTGTCGGTGGGGCGCAGGTCGGCGATCTGGCCGAACGGAGCTCCATAGGTCTTCGCGCGGCCCATCACCACCGCCGTGCCCACCTGGCCCGGGAGGACCGTGTTGCGCAGGTGGCCGGGACCGTCGAGGAGGTCACTCGAGGCCGTGCCCTCGATGACGACCTGCTCGAGGCCGATGTGGGCGATCGAGAGCAGGGCGACCGGGTCGCCCAGCGGGGTGACCGGGCCCATCGGCGCCGTGGCCGCGGCGAGCTCGCCACGGAACTGGTCGTACAGCGCGGACTGTTCGCGCTGCTGGGACAGGCCGCCGAGGAACAGCATCTGGACCGCGGCCCAGGTCGCGACGAGCGCGAGCATGGTGGCCGTGGTCGACACGACATCGAGACCCTGGCGCGCGGCGGTGGGAGGTGCGGTCGGCGCACTCGGCCGGGTGGTGGGTCGCTGCGCGACGGCGGTCATGACAGCCCCCGCCGGTTCAGTCCGAGCCGGAGCAGGCTGGTCGCCAGGGCGCCCAGGACCGCGATCCCCAGCAACACGGGGAGGAGCTCGCCCGCGAGGGCCGAGGAGACGGGCTCGGTGTCGGGCATCGCAACGGGACCGGGCTCGGGCGTCTTCGTCGGCTTCACCTTGGTGGGCTTCCCGGTGCCCTCGGCGTCGACCGTGGGGACGGGCTCGGGCTCCGGCGGCTCGACGTTGGTCACGCTGCCGGGGCCGGTCGGCGGGCCGGTCTCGCCCGTGGTCTCCGTGCCGTCGCCGGTGTCGGTGCCGTCGCTGCCGTCGTCGACCGTGCCGTCCTGCTTCTCGATGGACGTCGCCACGGACTGCGCCTGGCGGAACAGCGGGCCGGTGGACCCGGCGGCCTTCAGCGGGAGGAAGCCCTCCGGCAGGTCCCCGTTGCCGTACCCGAACCTCTGACCCTCGGTGGTGGCGAGCTTCACGAAGCTCGAGACCTTCTCGGCGTCGGCCTTCGACATACCGTGCGTTCGCGCCGCGGCGTACACGACCATGGTCCCGGGGTAGGCGTTCTCGGCCTTGATCACGTCGGCCATGTCCAGGGCGAAGGGCTCGTCGCCGCTCTTCGAGGGCTCGGCCACCCGCAGTGCTGCGGCCATGCCTCCGTCGGTGGGTCCGACGAAAGTGCCCCGTCGGGTCGCCAGCTCGGCCTCACGCAGGCCGAAGCGTCGCGCGTCGCCGACACTGACCAGGCCTAGCATCATCCGCGTGCCGACGCCCTGGCGGTCGATCCGGCCGATCTTCCAGGGGTCGGTGGCCAGGGACCGCTCGCACTTGGTCTGCACGTTCGGCCACGCGTCGAGCACGGCCTCGGCGATCTTGCGCAGGGACGAGACCGGTGCGGCGACCTGGGTGAAATAGGGCGAGGGGTTCTGGAGGTAGCACTCCTGCTCGCTGGGCGCGACGAAGTCGTCGAGCAGCGGCCACTCGGCCGTGGGCAGCTTGATCTTCTCGTAGGACGGATTGACCGACATCCCCCACGGATCCCGCTTGCCGTTGACGAACGCCATCGCGTCCTCGTCCTGGGCGATGTAGCTGGTGAGCGTCGTGATCACGTCGCTGCTCTCCGACAGCGACAGCACCGTCGCGGCCGCCTCACGCCCGATCGCGTCGAGTCCCGGGTTGAGGTGCTGGAACTCGGGGTCGAGGTTGATCGAGACGGGGTTGGCGCCCATCCCCTCGTGGGTGCGAGCCCGCTCGCTGCCGAGATAGGACTGCGTCATCAGCTTGGCCAGCAGGCGTGCGTTGAGGCGGAGGTCGGTGAACTCACCGGCGTTGTCCGGCCGGTCGATGATGTAGCCGACCGAGAAGCCGGTGACTGCGACCGGCGCATACGCGACCGGGTCGGTGCCCTTGGGCTCGTGCAGCCCCGAGACCAGGGCGGCTGCGCCACCGCCGGTCTCCATCAGGTTGAAGCCTGCCTCGTCGGACATCTTGTTGTGCTGGAACTTGAAGCGCTTCTTGTTCAGGCAGTAGGCCGGCGACCACTGCAGGGCCGCCTGGGCCAGCAGCTCCGAGCCGTAGAAGCCCGTGGGCGCGCGCGGGTCGAGCACGTCGCACGCGTCGGGCGCCAGGCCGAACGTGATCGGGATGCTGAAGCGGTTGCGCCAGTTGGAGGCCGACCACCACAGGAGCGGAGACACGGCCGCGTCCACGCCCTGGTTGGCGAAGTTGCTGGCGCCGGGCTCGAACTGACCGCCCGCGCTGCAGGCCTGGTTGTCGTCGATGCAGCTGATGCCCTCGATCGGGATGACCACGATCGAGCAGGCCACCTTGTCGGAGCAGCCGAGCGACTCGTTCTCGACGGCCGAGCGCACCTCGAACTTCACCGAACCAGCGCCGGCCAGGTCGCTGAACGCGGCCATCTCCGCGGGCGGGAAGGCAGCACCGACCGCGGCCTCGGGGGCCATCGTCTCGGCCGTGCAGGAGGGATAGACGGTGCCGTTGGCCGCGACGAACGCAGTGGTCCGGGTCGAGAAGGTCTCGGTGTCGCCGCACTCGGGCGGCAGCGGCACGAGCCCACTCTTCTGGGCACGCTCGTAGTCGTTGGCGTGCCGGTCACTGCGCCAGACGGCCGACGACTCCTCGACACTCTGGCTGCGCTGCATCCGGGTGGAGGTCCAGCAGGTCTCCGGTCGCAGCTGCTGCTCGAGCGGCAGCGCCGGGTCGTCGGTCCCACGGCACTGCAGGATGACGACGGGATACTCCTGCGCCAGACCCTGCTCGCCGAACGGGCTCGCCGCCCGGCCGCCGGTGGGGTGCGCGCCGGTCCAGGCGATGTCGATCCGCTCGCGTCCGCGCAGGTCGGTCGTCCGACTCGCGGTGACCGTCACGTCGCGGGCGTCGACCTCGACCTCCTGGCCGTCGACGGTGATCGAGCGGGTCAGGTGCTTTGTCTGCGTGTACGCCGCAGCGTCGTCCGCAGGGGCAAGCGCGCCCTGCGCCGTGGTCGCCCCGGCCAGCGCGAGACCGGCGACGAGGCTGGCGGCGGCCGCGACCCGGACCAGCCTCATTTCACGGCTCCGTTGCGGCCGGCGCGGCGACTGATCAGGATGCCGGGCACCAGGATCAGCGCGAGCAGCTCGAGGACCGCGAGCCAGCCGAACGCCTTCGAGTCCATCGGCCGCTCGGCGGACAGCTCGGTCGGGGTGGCGTAGAGCGGCTCGCTGCCGACGCTCGTGCTCGTGTCGCTGATGCCCTCGACGGCCGCGCCCGCGGGCGGGTCGACCGCCTCGCCGGTGACCGGATCGATGGTCGTCCCGCCCGTCGGCGTACCACCCGGATCGGGGGCACCCTCGGGCGTCTCCGCTGCCTTGTCGCCCTTCTTGCCACCGGTGGTCTCCGCGGTCGTGGGCGCGTCGGTGTCGTCGGTCGAGGGCTCGCCGGTGCCGGTCTCGGTGCCGCAGGGGCCCTCGCCCTGCTTGTCGCAGGCGGCGGGCTGCGGAGCCACCTCGGCCAGCTTGTTGCGCTTGAGGTCACCGGCGACGAAGGTCGGGTTGTTGCAGCGGGTGACGTCGCGGTTGGTCAGGTCGACGGCGGGGTCGGCCGTGGAGAGCTGCTTGAGCTGCTCGAAGCCGGCCTGGACGAGGTTGAGCGGCAGCGGGGAGTAGCCGTAGGGGCCGGCCTTGGACTGGCCCTCGCACAGCGAGTAGTACATGAAGTCGGCCAGGGTCTGACGCTTCGCGGTCGACATCCGCTGATCGGTGGCACCGGTGGGGATGATCATGTAGCTGTAGGACGACAGCGGATAGGCGCGTGGATCGCTGGCTCGGTAGACGCCCTCGAGCTCCTGGGTGAGGTAGAGCGGTGAGCTCTTGTCCTGGTTGATCTGCGCCTTCGTCAGTGCGACCGCGACGTTGTACTGCGTCGGCTCGACGTAGAACCCGCCCTTGTTCAGGACCTTGACGACCGGGTAGTCCTTGTTGATCGGGTAGGCGTACTCGACGTAGCCGATGTGGCCGTTGCCGGAGAAGCCGGAGATCGTGTTCATGACCTGGTCGGAGCCGGACTGGGCGATCATCCGGCCCTTGCGCGGGTAGTAGGACGTGAAGCCCTGGCGCCCGTAATAGGGCTGCCAGATGGACGGGTACTCGCTGTCCATCCAGGTCGTGAACTGCGCCGTCGTGCCCGAGCCGTCGGAGCGCACGACCGGCGTGATGGCGAGCTTGGGGAAGGCGCGGCCGTTGTTGTCCCTGGCGATCGCCGGGTCGCTCCAGTCGGTGATCTGGCCGGTGAAGATCTTGGTCAGCGTCTCGCCGGACAGGCGCAGGTTGCGGACGAGCTCGTTGCCGATCTTGAGCTGGTAGGTGAACGCCGTACCGCCCGCGACGATCGGGAGGTAGGCGAACTCGCGACCGTTGCTGTTGTCGGCGTTGCCGAACTCGTCGACGCCCGGATAGGGGATCTCGGAGATGCCGAAGTCGGTGACGTTCTGCGCGAAGTTCTTGCGGCCCTGGCTCGAGCCACCACCGTTGTAGGTGACCTTCATGCCGAGCGCGTCGACGTCGGAGATCCACTGCTGGACGATCACCTCGGACCAGGTCGAGCCCGAGCCCTCGATCTGTGCGTACGCCGCACGCTGGGCCGGGGAGGGCAGGTCGTCGTCGGCGAAGGCGTCGGCACCGGTGACCAGCCCCGGCAGCAGGGCCAGCATCAGCAGGGCCAGGAACTGGCTCAGGCGGCGGTTCATGTGGTCTCCCGGGTGCGAGCTGAGTGCTGAGTGAGGCGGCGGAGCCTGCCGAGCAGGCCGCGGCGCCGTGCCGTGGTGCGGGTGCGCGCGACCAGGCGGGCGATGACGAAGAGGACGAGCACGAGGATCAGCAGCACCGTCGCGGCGGCGAACGCCCGCTCGATGTCCATCGGCTCGGGGCTGCGGGCGCCCTTGAAGATGTAGAGCGGCAGCGAGTTCATGACGCCCTCGCTCGGGTTGGTGACCATGAAGGTCGCGACCCCGCTGGTGAGCAGCACCGGTGACGTCTCGCCCACGCCGCGGGCGACACCGAGGATGACGGCGGTGGCCAGACCGGGGCGCGCGGTCGGCAGCACGACGTGCCACACGGTGCGCCAGCGGCTGGCACCGAGGGCGAGGCTGGCCTCGCGCAGGCCACCGGGGACGACGCGCAGGACGACGTCGGAGGCGCGGGCGATGATCGGCAGCATCATCACGGCCAGCGCCATCGCGGCGGCGAAGCCGGACCGTGGGAACCCGATCGCGACGATGAGCACGGTGTAGACGAACAGGCCGGCCACGATCGAGGGCAGCGCGGTCATCGCCTCGACGATGGTGCGCACCACGCCTGCGAACCTGCCGCCCACCTCGGTCATGAAGACCGCCGTACCGATCCCGAGCGGCAGCGTGACCACGAGGGCGATGCCGAGCTCGATCGCGGAGCCGACGATCGCGTGGGCGATGCCGCCGCGCTCGAAGGCGTCGCGCGGCCCGACGCCGGACATGTCGTCGAGGAAGAAGTTCAGGTGCAGCAGGGGCTCCCAGCCGCGGAAGACCACGAAGCCGATGGTGCTGACGAGCGCGGCCCCGACGACGAGGGCGCCGGACGTGATGACGGCCCCGGCGACGCGGTCCACCACGTCGACGCGACGACCCGACATGAAGCCGGTGACGATGGTGAAGAGGATCCCGAGCGCGAACCAGGACACCACGAGCCACGCCCAGCCGCCGAGCGGCAGCAGCCGCTGCGTGACCAGCCAGGACATCGCCAGCGCCGCGACCCAGGTGCCGATCAGGGTGAAGGACTCCTCCGAGGTCGGCTTGCCGAGCCCCGGACGCGGGTGCTGTGGCGGCGCGTCATCGTCCAGGACGGGCAGGAAGGTGCGCGTCTCGACGGCCTGCTCCGTGGTCGCTGTCATCAGGCGTCCGTCCCGGCGCCGGAGCGACTGCGGTTGACGATGATCGAGGCGAGCGTGTTGACGATCAGGGTGATCACGAACAGCACGAAGCCGGCGGTGAGCAGCGCGCTGAGCTGGGCCGCACTCGCGTCGCCGAAGCGGCCGGCGATCAGCGCGCTCACGGTGTTCGTGCCGACCTCGAGGATCCGCGGCTTGATCACGAAGTCGGGAGAGATGATGAGGAGTACGGCGATGGTCTCGCCGAGCGCCCGGCCCAGACCGAGCATCGTGCCGCCGATGATGCCGCCGCGGCCGAAGGGGATGACGACCGTGCGGACCATGCCCCAGCGGGTGGACCCCAGCGCGAGCGCGGCCTCCTTCTCCCCGGGTGGGGTCTGCGAGAAGACCTGGCGCATCACCGCGCACGACATCGGCAGGACCATCATGGCCACGGCGATGCCGGCGCAGAACGCGCTGCCGACGTAGCGCGAGACGTCCCAGACGGCGGCGTCGGGGTCGGCGTCGATCTTGAAGAAGGGCAGCCAGCCGAAGTTCTGCTGCAGCCAGAGCGCGAAGGCCGCGGCGTGGGGCATGACGAGGAAGTACCCCCACATGCCGTAGATGATCGAGGGCACGGCGGCCATCAGGTCGACCAGCGAGATCAGCGTCGCCCTGATCCCGGCCGGCGCGTATTCGCTGATGAAGAGTGCGGTCAGGAGTGCGAGCGGGAAGGCGATCACCATGGCGACGGCGGCGACGGACACGGTGCCGACCAGGACGGCGCCGATGCCGAGGATGTCGGCCTCCGGCTGCCAGGCGGACTCGGTAAAGAAGCTCCAGCCGTAGCGCTCGAGGGTCGGCACCGACTGCCAGGCGAGGAAGGCACCGATACCGCCGGTGATCAGCAGCACGGTGGCGCCGATCGCGGAAGCGCTCAGCTCGAAGACGCGGTCGACGCCGGTCGCCTTGCGGGCGAGCTTGCGCGGAGCGACCTCGGGGGCGTCGGCGAACGACGACTCCGTGGCAGGCAGGGTGGTCAAGGGGATCTCTTCAAGTTTCTGACAGGTGGCTGAGGGTCCCCGTGCGGCCCGATCCGGTCCGGAGGGCGTCAGTGTCAGGAGCCCAACGAAACGTTGTGCCGGACTCGGGTGAACGCGCGGCGAACGCTTCCGGCGAGCTGGCCCAACAGTGGTTCACCTGACCCGTTCGGGCCATGCGCTCGTGACGCACCGCGGCTGACAGACTCTGCGGGTGCTCCCCCGCTTCGAGATCGCGCGCACGCTGCGACCGATCTCCCTGATCCGGCCCGGTTCGGGGATCGAGGTGCCGGACGGCGGAATCGTGCCCGCGGTCGCGCCCTACGTCGCCGTCGTGGTCGAGCCCGACCACCGGGCAGCGGCTGCCCTCCATCTCGGCGACCTGCGGCTCGCGATGAAGCTGGCCGACGGTCAGGTCACCCTGCGGCTCACGCAGGGACACGGCACGCGGGAGCTGCGCAGCCGCCGCCACGGCCGGGTCGAGGTCGCACCGTCGCGGGTGGCCCTGACCCTGACCGGCACGCACGTGACGGCGCTGACCGAGGAGGCGGGACGCTGGGTCGCCCGCGCCCGCGTCGACCTGACGGACCGGCTCGACACCCGCGATCCCGTGTCGCTCGCCCAGCTGCGGGTCGAGGCGTACGGCGCCCACGCCCTCGCCGGGCCCTTCGGCCAGCTCGGGCTGCGCGACATCCGGCTCGTCACCGCGCGCGACGGCACACCTCAGCGCGACGGCTCGGCCGTGCTCTTCAGCGCGACGTCGGCCGGGCCGGGCTTCTTCGACACCGCGCACACCTCGGTGTGGGCGCTCGACCCCGACTCCCTCGCGCTCGAGCACCGCAGCGACCTGTTCTTCCGGCGGCCCGACAAGCGGGGTGTGTACGGCGACCACGCCACCCACATCGTCCGCGACGGCGCCGAGTGGCTCGTCGCGACGAGCACGTGGGGCGACTTCCGGCAGGGCGATCCACAGCGATCCGTGGGCGTGACCGTGGCCCGCACGACGGCCGACGTGCTCTCGGGCACGCACGTGCTCGACACCGCCGAGCTGCCTCTGCCCACCGACGGCTTCACCTCCGTCGGGGTCTGGGACCCCCACCTCGTGCACACCGGCGAGGAGTGGCTGGTCGGCTTCGCCAGCGCCCGCAAGTTCTTCAAGTTCCACCCGGCGCTGGCGAGCGGGCCGGCCCTCGATCACCTGTCCCTGCGCGGGGCCGCCGTGGACCGGCGAGCCACCGAGGGCACCACGATCCTGCGGGTCGGCGACGAGTGGCGGGTGCTGGCCAGCGACGGTCGCGACGGCCGGCGAGGGCAGTCCGCGCGCTATCCGATCTTCGACCTCGCGATGACCGAGGTCGGCGAGCTGGCTGCGGCGTACCCGACGAATCTCCCGTGGCCGACCCTGGTGGAGACCGACGCGGGCTGGCTGATGATCACCTTCAACGGACGACCGGCTACCGGTCCGCTGGTCGGCTACGGCACGCACGGAGACGTCGTTGTGCAACGAGAGGCCGGAACGGCTTAATCTGGCTGTGACGGCGACCACTCCACCCCTGTGGTCACCGAGTTCAAGGTCCGCACACCCCGCGGGCCGCACCGACACCACAAGGACAAGCACCCATGTCTGTAGACGTTTTCGAGCTCGGCCACGAACACGAGCAGGTGGTCTTCGCCAACGACGAGGCGACCGGCCTCCAGGCGATCATCGCCATCCATTCCACCGCTCTCGGCCCGGCCCTCGGCGGCACCCGCTTCTACCCCTATGCGTCCACGGACGCCGCGATCGAGGACGTCCTCAACCTCTCGCGCGGGATGTCCTACAAGGCCGCGCTCGCGGGCCTCGACCTCGGCGGCGGCAAGGCGGTCATCATCGGTGACCCGGCCGCCCTCAAGACGGAGGGACTGCTGCGCGCCTACGGCCGCTTCGTGCAGTCACTGAACGGGCGCTACTACACCGCCTGCGACGTGGGCACGAACTCGTTGGACATGGACGACATCGCGCGTGAGTGCGCCTACGTCACCGGCCGCACCGTGGCCCACGGCGGCGCCGGGGACAGCTCGGTGCTGACGGCGTACGGCGTGTTCCAGGGCATGCGCGCCGCGGCCGAGCAGGTCTGGGGCGAGCCGACGCTCGCGGGTCGCACCGTCGGCGTGGCCGGCATCGGCAAGGTCGGGCGACACCTCGTGCGGCACCTGATCGAGGACGGCGCCTCCGTGGTCGTCACCGACGTGCACCAGCCCTCGATCGACGCCGTGCGTGACGATTACCCGCAGGTGCAGGCGGTCGCCGACACCGACGCGCTCGTCGCGTCAGAGCTCGACGTCTACGCCCCCTGCGCACTCGGCAGCGCCCTGACCGACGAGGTCGTCGACGTGCTCAGCGCGAAGATCGTCTGCGGCGCGGCCAACAACCAGCTCGCCCACCGCGGCGTGGAGAAGCAGCTCGAGGACCGCGGCATCCTCTACGCGCCCGACTACTGCGTGAACTCGGGCGGCCTGATCCAGGTCGCCGACGAGCTCGAGGGCTTCTCGTTCGAGCGGGCCCAGCAGCGTGCGAGTGGCATCTTCGAGACCACGCGCTCGGTGTTCGAGCTCGCCCGGACCGACGGCGTGCCGCCGGCGATCGCCGCCGACCGGCTCGCCGAGCGCCGCATGCGCGACGTCGGCCGCCTGCGTGGCGTGTGGCTGCCGGGTCAGTCCCGGAAGTAGCACACCCCGAGGGCGCCCTTCCCCCAGCGACCCGCCGGCCACGACACGGCCGGCACCCGTTGCCCGGTCGACGCCGCACACCGGCGACCGACCACTGCGGCCTCGCGGCCCTCGGCCGGGCGACGGGGCAGGCTGACTGCCGCGAACGGGTAGTAGGTGTGGGCGGTCGTGCAGCGGGTGAAGAGGTAGCGCTTGTTCATGCACTTGGCCACCGCGGGGGTGAGCTCGGTGAAGCGCGGGTCGGCCGCGATGGGGAACACCTTGGTGCCGGCCCGCGCGGCGACGTCGCAGCGCACGTAGCGCGCACCCGCCTTGGCCTCTGCCTTGGACGGCACGAAGTAGAAGTAGGACGAGTAGAGCGTCTGCACGAGCAGCTTCGGGCTCACCCCGAAGTAGGCCTCGTGCGGGTCGTCACAGATGCGTGCGCCGTACGCGAAGCGCGCCTGCTTGCCCTTGCGCCACACCTTCTCGGGGATGGTGCCGACGTGCACGGTCAGCGTCGTGTGCGTGGTGGCGCAGTCGACGGCAGGCCTCGTGTCGGCCGGCTTCGCGAGCTGCTCGTAGGTGAGGTTGTGGCACTCGCCCAGGAGCGGTGCTGCTCGACCCGCGGTCTCGCCGGTCACCGAGGTGGCCGGCGACCCGGTCAGTCCCAGGACACCCGTGACAAGCACCAACACCAACGCACGCACTGACGACACCATGAGCAGCTCCCCCGAACACGGCGTCGCCCGGATGTCGACGCGCTGCCTCGCACCCTAAGTGAGCACGAGTCAGACGTCGAGGATCGAGGTCAGTCCCGCGACGGCTCGATGACGTCGGACCACTTCTCGAGGATCTCAGGATCGACCTGGTCGTCCTGCTTGCCACTGTCGCCGTGCAGCTCGCTGGCGAGCGCACCGAAGTCCGTCTCGTGAGTGCGGTACTTCAGGTCGCGTGCGACCTTCGTCTGCTTGGCTTTAGCTCGGCCGCGCCCCATAGGGTCAGCCCCCTCGCAAATCGGCCGGGGCAACGAAGGCTCCCGGGCTGTCCATAAGAATTTCTCGTGGGTACAACGCTACCTGCTCCCCGGCTGTTCCCGCACGTCGGGGCTCGTGAAACGCCGAGAAAGAGTGTGAAACTGCTCAGCGGTGGTCGCCGGTGAGCGTGACGCGGCCGTCGCCGCCCTCGCTGACCTCGCCCGCGACCCACGCGGGAATGCCGTGACCGGCCAGCAGCTCGACCGCGGCGTCGACCGAATCGGGCTCGATCATGGCCACCATGCCGACGCCACAGTTGAGCGTGGCCTCGAGGTCGGCACGAGAGACTCCGCCGACCTCCGCCACCAGCGAGAACACCGGTGGCAGGGCCCAGGTGCCGCGATCCAGGGTGGCGCCGAGCTCGACGGGCATGACCCGCTCGAGGTTGGCCGCCAGGCCCCCGCCGGTCACGTGCGACATCGCGTGCACGCCGCCGGCGGCCGCGAGATCGAGGCAGGCCTTGGCATAGATGCGGGTCGGCTCGAGCAGTTCCTCGCCCAGGGTGCGGCCGAGGACGTCGACGTCCTTGTCCAGCGCCCAGCCGGCGGTGTTCAGCAGGACGTGGCGCACGAGGGAGTAGCCGTTGGAGTGCAGCCCGCTGGAGCCCATGGCGAGCACCACGTCACCGGGGCGCACCCGGCCCGGGCCCAGCAGGTTGTCGGCCTCCACGACACCGGTGGCGGCCCCCGCGACGTCGTACTCGTCAGGATCGAGGAGCCCGGGGTGCTCGGCGGTCTCGCCGCCGATCAGCGCGCAGCCGGCGACCACGCAGGCCTCGGCGATGCCCTTGACGATCGCGGCGATCCGCTCGGGGACGACCCGGCCGGTGGCGATGTAGTCGGTCATGAAGAGCGGCTCGGCGCCGCAGACGACGAGGTCGTCGACGACCATGCCGACGAGGTCGAAGCCGATGGTGTCGTGGACGTCCATCTGCTGCGCGATCGCGACCTTGGTGCCGACGCCGTCGGTGGAGGTGGCGAGGAGCGGGTGGGCGTACTTCGTCAGCGCACGGGCGTCGAAGAGGCCGGCGAAGCCGCCGAGCCCGCCGATCATCTCGGGGCGACGGGCCTTCTCGACCCAGCCCTTCATCAGGTCGATGGCTCGGTCGGCCGCCTCGATGGAGACACCGGCGGCCGCGTAGGCGCCTTCGGGCTCAGTCACGTCAGATCTCCAGGGTCAGGGGTTGTTGAGAACGGGCAGCGCCGTCGCGTTGGCCGGCATCTCCAGGAGGTGCTTGCCGAGCCGGTCGGCCTCGGGGAGCTCGATCGGGTAGACGCCGTCGAAGCAGGCGCGGCACAGGTCCGGCTTGGGCACCGAGGTCGCCTCGATCAGGTCGTCGAGGTCGATGTAGCCCAGGGAGTCGGCGTCGATCGACCGGCGGATCTCGTCGTTGGTCAGGCCGTTGGCGATCAGCTCGGCCCGGGTGGCGAAGTCGATGCCGTAGAAGCACGGCCACTTCACCGGCGGCGACGCGATCCGGACGTGGACCTCGGCGGCTCCGGCCTCCCGCAGCATCCGCACCAGCGAGCGCTGCGTGTTGCCGCGGACGATCGAGTCGTCGACGACCACGAGGCGCTTGCCCTCGATCACGTCGCGCAGCGGGTTGAGCTTGAGGCGGATGCCGAGCTGGCGGATCGTCTGGCTCGGCTGGATGAA
>JBDSPC010000522.1:0-18288 GCA_039914485.1 Nocardioides sp. | reverse complement strand
GTGGCCGGAGTCAACGAGAACATCGCGATCTTGTTGCTCGCGGCTCGGTACGGGACACCGGTGTGTCCCCACGCAGGCGGGGTGGGACTGTGCGAGATGGTCCAGCACCTGTCTATGTTCGACTACGTGGCGGTGAGTGGGACGACCCAAGATCGTGTGATCGAGTACGTCGACCACCTCCATGAGCACTTCACCGAGCCGGTGCGTATCCGCAACGGCCATTACGCCGCCCCGACGGCCCCTGGAGGTGGGGGTCGGATGCTGGTCGACAGCGTCAACACCTACCGGTTCCCCGACGGCCCCGCTTGGAGCGGAGGTGCCTGACACTGCCGTCGCCGTCGACGCCCACCACCATGTGTGGAATCCAAGCGTCGACCGGCACGAGTGGCTGGACGACCCTGTCCTGGCGTCCCTGCGACGCTCCTTCTCCATGGCCGACTACCGCATCGCGGCGCAAGCGGGGGTGGCTGGTCGGAACGTTGTGCGCACCGTCGTCGTCCAGACCTTGGCCAGTGTCTCGGAGACTCGTGACCTGCTGGCGCTCGCCGCGGCGGACGAGCTTGTCGGGGCCGTGGTCGGGTGGATCGACCTGACCGACCCCGGCTGCGGTGACGTGCTGGATGAACTGGTCGCGGCACCTGGCGGTCACCTCCTACGAGGGGTGCGCCACCTGGTGCAGGACGAGGCGGACCCCCAGTGGCTCTTGCGACGAGATGTTCTGCGTGGCCTCAGGGCCGTCGAGGCTCGGGGACTGGTCTTCGACGCGCTGGTACGCCCTGCGCAACTGCTGGCGGTCGTCGAGCTCGCACACCGCATGCCGACCCTGACAGTCGTGCTGGACCACGCCGGCAAACCTGATCTGCGGTCGGGTCATTTGAGGCAGTGGAGCGATGCCATCACGGCGATGGCGCGGGCGCCGCGAACACGGTGCAAGGTCTCGGGCCTGGTCACAGAAGCGCCGTGGAACGGCTGGCGTTCGTCACCGATCCGTCAGGTCGTGGAGCACGTGCTCGAGGAGTTCGGTCCCGAGCGCTCCATGTTCGGCTCCGACTGGCCCGTGTGCCTGCTTGCCGCCGAATGGAGCGAGTGGGCCGACACCACCGCGGAACTTCTGTCTGACCTCGACCCGCACGACGTCGACTCGGTCGTCTGCGGTACCGCCACAGACACCTACCGACTGAACCTGACAACGAGGAGCGAGCCATGATCACCGGAAGCCTCATCCACCCACAACTGCTGGCCGCCGTCGCGCGTGCAGGCCACGGTGCCCACGTGCTCCTCCTCGATGGCCACTATCCCGCAAGCACCGCCGTGCGGGAGGGGGCTGAGCAGGTGCACCTCAACCTCACGCCCGGCCTGCTGGACACGAGCACGGTGCTGCGAGTGCTGCTCACGGCCATGCCGGTCGAGTCTGCGGCGGTCATGGTCCCGCCGGTAGGCGAAGACGAACCGCCCGCCATTGCTCAGCACCTGGCCGACCTGCCAGGGATCAAGGTCGACCGGCTGGACAGGTGGGCGTTCTACGAGATCGCCCGCTCCCCCGACGTGGCTCTTGCCGTCGTCACCGGTGACGTCCGGATCTACGCCAACCTGCTCCTGACCATTGGCGTTCGCAACGTCGCTTCCCACGACGACGAGTCGCCTGCCCGACGCTCACGCAATATTGGAGGAACCTCATGAGAATCGTCCGTTTCGGAGAGCCCGGTCGCGAGCGGCCCGGCGTCCTGACTTCCGAGGGACGTCTTTTGGACGCCACGTCCCTCGTGGCTGACTGGACCGCCGAGCACCTGGACCCGAGCTCGCTCACAGCGGTCTCGGAGTCGCTGGACAACCTGCCCCAGGTCGACGCCGAGGCTGTCCGCCTGGGACCACCGATTGCGCGTCCGGGGAAAATCGTGTGCATCGGTCTCAACTACGCCGATCACGCGGCCGAGTCGGGGGCAACCATCCCCGACGAGCCGGTCGTGTTCATGAAGGACCCCTCCACCGTGGTGGGCCCCCACGACTCGGTCCTTGTCCCACGAGGATCCCAGAAGACTGACTTCGAGGTCGAGCTGGCCGTTGTCGTCGGGCGTCAGATCCGCTACGCCGCGTCGGCTGACGAGGCGCTCGCGTGCGTTGCCGGCTACGCCACCAGCAACGATCTTTCCGAGCGAGAGTTTCAGCTCGAGCGTGGCGGGCAGTGGGACAAGGGCAAGAGCTGCGAGACCTTCAACCCACTGGGCCCCTGGATGGTCACAGCCGATGAGGTGCCTGACCCGCAGGCCCTCGCGCTCGAGCTGTGGGTCAACGGTCGCAACATGCAGTCCTCCACCACCGCCGAGATGGCCTTCGGGGTGGGAGAGATCCTGCGCTACCTCTCGCAGTTCATGGTGCTGCGCCCGGGAGACCTCGTGAACACCGGCACGCCAGCCGGCGTGGCCCTGGGTCGGCCCGACCTTCCCTACCTGCGCGAGGGAGACGTCGTCGAGTGCTCGATCTCCGGCCTCGGCGCCCAGCGCGTGACGGTGGGTCAGGCATGAGCGGCGCATTCACCGGCATGTCCGTCCTCGTCACCGGAGGCGCCTCGGGCATCGGACGCGCCACAGCACTGATGTTGTTGTCTCAGGGAGCCCGGGTCGCATCCCTCGACCTCGTCTCATCCGGTCAGGCCGAGGAGAACATCTTCGAGGTGATTGGCGACGTGTCCTCAGCTTCGAGCACGGCGCGCGCGGTCGAACAGGCAGCCCAACACATGGGCGGCCTCGATGTCCTGGTCAACAACGCCGGCGTCGGAGCCCAGGGGTCCGTCGAGGCGGATGACGGCTGGGACCGGGTGTGGGCGGTCAACGTGATGGGGACGGTCCACACCACCCGAGCAGCACTGCCGTGGCTACGCCGATCCTCTCGTGCTTGCGTCGTGAACACCGGCTCCATTGCCGGGTGGCGTGGCTTGCCCAATCGTGCCGCATACAGTGCAAGCAAGGGCGCGGTGCACGCGCTGACGATGGCCATGGCGGCGGACCACCTGACCGACGGGATCCGTGTCAATGCTGTCGCCCCTGGGACTGCGGACACCCCGTGGGTGCAACGGCTTCTTGCCGCCGCCGCGGATCCCGAAGCGGAGCGGTCGGCGCTGGAGGCGCGGCAGCCGACCGGACGACTCGTCACCGCAGACGAGGTCGCACACGCGATCTGCTTCTTGGCCAGTCCCTTGTCATCAGCCACCACCGGAGCGATCCTGGCCGTTGACGGCGGCTCCCAGCCGCTCCTCGCGCCCCTCAGGCCGCCACGTGGCTGAGAACCAGTCGCAACAACCACACGTCGGCTCTCTCAGCTCACGCCACCTGCCTTGGCGCCCGCTCGGCCAAAGCTCGGCGCGGGTCAGTGAACTGGGATTTGGCGGCGCCGGAGTCGGCAATCTCTACGCCGCCTTGGACGAGACCGAGGCTCGAGAAGCGATCCGGGAGGCGTGGAACCTCGGGATCCGGTGGTTCGACACCGCCCCGCACTACGGGCTCGGACTGTCGGAGCGGCGCCTTGGCGCCGAGCTGGCTGGTCGCCCCCGCAGTGAGCTGGTGGTGAGTTCGAAGGTAGGGCGGCTCCTGGTGCCTCAGAGTCCGCGAGGCCGCGACACCGAGGGCTTCGACGTTCCGGCCGATCACCGGCGGGTGCGGGACTACAGCCGGGACGGCGTACTCCGTTCGATTGACGACACCTTGAGCCGCTCAGGGCTCGACCGGCTCGACCTCGTCCTGGTCCATGACCCCGACGATCACTGGCCGGAGGCCTCGACACAGGCAGTGCCGACGCTTGCTCGGCTGCGGGAGGAGGGGGTTGTGGGCGCCGTCGGCGTCGGCGTCAACCAGTCGGCTCTTGCCGCGCGCTTCCTGCGAGAGACCGACGTGGACTTCGCCATGATCGCCGGCCGCTACACCCTGCTCGAGCAAGGCGCCTTGGACGATGCGCTCCCGGCGGCGACCGAGACCGGACGCAGCATCGTCGCGGTCGGTGTCTTCAACTCCGGTCTGCTGGCCACCCAGGAGGTGCCGGACGATGCGCGTTACAACTACGCCACCGCTCCGCCTCACGTACTGCGCCGCGCCCGTGAGATCGCGGCCATCTGCAAGGAGCACGGCACCACGCTGCCCGCAGCTGCGGTCGCCTTCCCCCTGCGTCACCCGGCCGTTGCGGCAATCGCCGTGGGGATGCGCACTTCCCAGGAGGTTCGCCGCAACGTCGAGCTGTACTCCGCCGGAGTTCCGCACGAACTATGGGATGCACTGATCGGCGCAGGGCTCCTTCGGCAATAGCAGGATCGAACAGGTCCGGGTCGACGCATGGCGTCGACCACGAGCACGGCTCACCACCATGACCCCCGCAGGCGCGCTCCAGCTCTGTGCGCAGGTGCTAGGCGGCTTGTGCGACTCGCCACAGGAGCAAGGCGACCGCGCCCCGTTGGCGACCGCGGGGAAGCATCAACGCGCATCCGAGGTGGTTCGCCATCCACGACCCCGGCCGCCCGGGCACCCCCAGACGTGCCCAGACGGGGTCTACGTCCTCCGGGAGCGCTCGACCGTCGGCCGCGAACCGGCGGGTGAGGGTTCGCTTGCGTCGTGGAGGCCGGCGGGGCAGCCGGCCACAGCGGCCGCGGCCCGGACCAGTGCTGTCGGCGACGCCCAACCGGTCCAAGTCCAGCGGCCGCGCGACAGGCTGTTCAGGCTTCGAGCGCCCGACGGATGAACTCGTCCCGGGCAGCGACAGACGCCCGGGAGACCGCGGCGAACGAGCCCCACGAGCCCAGCGCGTCGAATCCGTGGAAGGCACCACCCCACATGTGGAGATCAACGAGCACTCCGGCCTCGGAGAGTCTGCCGGCGTAGGCGAGTGCCTCGTCGCGGAACGTGTCCACCGACCCCACGTCGATGCAGGTGCGCGGTAGGCCCGCGAGGTCTTCGGCGCGCGCCGGCGCAGCGTACGGCGACACGTCCGGACCGCCTCGTCTCTCCCCGAGCAGCGCGGTCCAGCCGTACAGGTTGTCGTTCCGGTCCCAGCACCCCTCCTGGTCGAGCATCCGACTGCTGTGCGTCTCGAAGCGGTCGTCGAGCATCGGACAGATCAACACCTGGTGGCTGAGCTGTGGCCGGCCCCGGTCGCGAGCCAGGAGCGCAGTACCGGCCGCCAGACCGCCGCCCGCGCTCGCTCCGGCGATCAGGATGCGTTCCGGGTCGACACCCAGCTCGCCCGCGTTCTGCGCGGTCCAGAGCAGGCCCGCATAGCAGTCCTCGATCGGAGCCGGGTCGGGATGCTCGGGCGCCAGCCGGTACTCCACCGAGACGACGACAGCGAGTCCTTCGGCGACGTAGGGAAGGAAGAGGTCAACCCCGGTACGACGGTCGCCAACGACCATGCCGCCCCCGTGTGTGAAGTAGATCCCGGCACGCAGCCCCTCGCCTTCGGAAGGGCTGAGGATCAGCACGGTCACGTCGGGCGCGCCCTCGGGACCGGGCACCTGACGCTCCTCGACGCGCACCGCGCCACCGGCCGTCAGGTCGACCGGCTCCAGTCCGGGAATGCCGTCGCTGGACATCGCCCGCGTGGCCTCGAGTGTCTCGGCGCTCAAGGGTGGGATGACCTCGCGGATCATCGGCGGCAGCGGCGCCAGCTCCGGGTCAAACGGGGGCCGCGTCGGCGTGTCGGGGTAGATGTCGCCTGCAGCGCTGTCCGGCATGGTGGGTCTCCTTGATAGAGCGGTGACGTCAGTCTCAGCCCCGCGGACTGGGTCCGCCTACCTCCACGGGGCTGGGGCCTGCGCCGGGTCTCTCGCCACATGGCGGGAGCCCCGTAGATCTGGCTAGTCGTAGATGCCCGAGCCGAGTAGGCGAGCGACGTGATCGAGTGGATGCACTGATCGACGCAGGCCTCCTTCGAGTGGATGCACTGATCGACGCAGGGCTCCTTCGGCTGCAGAACGATCGAACAGGTGCGGGTCGACGGACGGCGTCGACCCGGACGTCGGTGAGATCGCCCGTCTCGGTCCGGCTCCGCTACCGATCACGGACCGACCAACACCACGGAGATCTCTCCGCCCTCGGTCGGCCACGAGGTACGCGCTTGGTCCCCGTTGTGCGGAAGGGTCTCCCACCTCAAGTAGTACGTGCCCGGAGCCTGAGGGCCGGCAAGGTCCTGAGTGAAGTTCACCTGAAGGCCCGGGTACGTACCCCGTACACCAGTGACCTCGGGAGGCAGTGAAGGTGTCGGCACCTGAGCCAGCGGCCGCAGATCGTTGTCAATGACGATGCTCTGCTCGTCGTTGGAGCACAGGAAGTCGACCCGGATGTCGCCGTTGTCCAGAACCTGCGCGCCCGTCATCTTTACCTCGAACGTCAGGCTTCCGGTGCCTCCGAACTGCCACCGCCCGTCCCAGTCGCTGATCTGCTGCACGTCCCACTCACCCATCCCGTCGGCCCGAGCCGCGTAGACCTGGGACGCGCCGGTCTCGTCGTACTTGTGATAAGTGATCAGGGGCGCGCCACCTGAGTCGAAGCCGATCTTGGCGTTGCCGTTCAGCAAGCCGCCACCGTTCGGGACCGGATCGACGATGTCGCCGTCGCCGTACTTGAAGGGAGTGTCGAGTGGGTTGCCGGCGCTGTCGAACCAGTCGACGAGGTTCTCGCTGCGTGCGTAGGACAGCACGCTGTTCGTGGCAGCGTCCGGCGTGTCGCGCCAGACCCACAGCAGGTGGAACAGGCCGTCAGGCCCGAGAGTGGGGCCCTCGAAATACGCGTTCCACGTCCCGCCGGAGTTGCTGGCGGTGCCGCTACCGTCGAAGAGCGGCACGTCGAGAAGGCGATTCCAGGTGTGCGTGTTCTCGTCGTAGACGTTGAAGTAGGTGACGCCGTCGCCGGAGCCGCCGTTCCTGTGGCTGAACACCAGGCTGCCGTCGTTGCGGTTCACGAATTCTGGATAGGTGACGGAATTCTCAGTGCCGGCGCTGACCATGTTGGGCACTCGCTTGAGTGACGTGACGTCGCCAGCGACATCCGTCCGGAAGTAGATGAGCGGGACGTTGTGCATGTTTCCCGACACGTGAAGCTGTCCATCACGGTCGAGTCCCATGGAGATGTAGTTGTGGCTGTCCCATCCAAGGCGGGTGGCGAGCACCTTCTGAGTCCACACCGCCGCGGGGTCGCTCAGGCTTCGGTGAGCGACGACCATGTCGCGATTGACGTTGTAGAACGCGACGTACTGGTCATCGCCTTCAGTCAGCACGCGCTGAGTCACTGACATCCCAGCCCAGGTACGGCCGATCGCAGACTCGCCCAGCACAACGTCGTCATTGCTGGGGAACTCATAGCTGTCGCCTTCCTTGACGCAGTCCAGTGGTCCCGGAGGCGACACCGACGGGGTGGAGCTGGACACCGAGAAGGACTGCGCTCGGAGGCTTCCGGTGTTGCTGTAGAGACCGGCGTAGCCGCCAACGCGATTCGGGTCGACGACGGCAAGCTCGGCCGAGGCATCGACGAGGACAGCCCCGGTGTCGCGGCGACTCACCCCGATGTCGAACACCCTCGCATCACGGCTGAGCGAGACAGTCAACGGCGTGCCGTACGGCGCGTTGAACTCGCCGGACTTGACGACCGCCAGAAACGTGCTCTGGGTGACCGTCAGCAGCTGCCACTGGCCGAGCGGGCGGGTTCCGCCGGCCGTGGTCACCCGCAAGACGTAGGACCGGAGCGACGAGGAGGTGCCGTGCACGTTGGCGGCAATGCCTCCCCACTCCCGACCCGCAGGAGTCGGGCTGACCAGCGTGACGTCGGCCGCAACCGCAAATCGGGAACCGAGCTGAACGGAACGATAGGTGGCGACGTCGCTACCGGGCGACCCGCTGGAGCTCGCGCTACCACCACCGATGGACCAGGCGCCCCGGTCCGCGACCCATTCAGCCCCCAGCGGTCCGTCCGCGCGTTCGAAGTCGTCGGCGCCAGCGACGGAGTTGGACACCGAGAAGGACTGCGCTCGGAGGTTTCCGCTGTTGCTGTAGAGACCGGCGTATCCGCCGACGCGATTCGGGTCGACAACGGCAAGCTCGGCTGAGGCATCGACGAGGACAGCCCCGGTGTCGCGGCGACTCACCCCGATGTCGAACACGGTCGCGTCACGGCTGAGCGAGACAGTCAACGGCGTGCCGTACGGCGCGTCGAACTCGCCTGACTTGACGACCGCCAGAGACGTGCTCTGTGTGACCGTCAGCAGTTGCCACTGGCCGAGCGCGCGGGTTCCGCCAGCCGTCGTCACCCGCAAGACGTAGGACCGGAGCGACGAGGAGGAGGTGCCCTGCACGTTGGCGGCAATGCCTGCCCACTCCTTACCCGCGGGAGTCGGGCTGACCAGCGTGACGTCGGCCGCAACCGCAAATCGGGAACCGAGCTGAACGGGACGATAGGTAGCGACGTCGTTACCGGGCGACCCGCTGGAGCGCGCACTACCACCAACGATGGACCAGGCGCCTCGGTCCGCAACCCAATCAGCCCCTAGCGGTCCGTCCGCGCGTTCGAAGTCATCGGCCCCGATGCCCTGCTCAGCGCTTGCGGAGGCTGCAAGTAGGCCGTGCGGCGCGTACAGCAGACCGGAAGTGGCAAGCACCGCTGTCAGAACAGCGGCGAAGCCACGCCGTCCTACGGTGAATCCGCGGCGGGACAGGGGTGCGACGAACGACGGCATGTGCTCTCCGGATGTGGGCAACTGTGATGGCGGTCACATATTGGCGACGCTAAGAGCCCATTGTCAAGACAGACATCCAATCTCTGGTCGTTCTGTTCGCGCTGCAATGGCGCGCCAGCGGTCAGCAAAAGGGGACGCTGGGTGCGATTGATCCGATCTATGGGGCCAACGCCGCCTCGGCACGACATGAGTGGCGGACGGCTCCACCCCCGGGCGGGACGAACGAGCTGGGCTAAAGGATGTGCTCGACAAGAACGGGAGAGGCGGCAACGGATTTCTCCAGCGAACCGCCACGGCCCGCCATTCTTGTCGAAGGTCGGACAGGCGCGGCCGGACAGAGACTCGAATCAGCGACCTCTGGTTTCACTGCGGTAGCGAACGCTCCCAATCGGCCCTTGCTGGTTCTTTGACAGCCAGCAAACTCTACCGTCCACCGCGCCGCGACCAGGGTCGGTCCTGTGGGGCAGGCCGTGTATGAACAACGGGAGGGACGAGAGGGTTGCACGAGGGCGATGTCAGTGCTGAGGCCTTGGAGCGACCCCCGTCGCTAGGTTGGTAGCGGTCGCCGAGCAGGGATCGCACCAGTGCGAAAGCACTGCAGAGCGCCCACGCTCATCATCGCCCCCCGGGCCAGCCGGTGTAGGCCTCGGCGAGGTAGGTCGATCCGGCCGTCGACCCGGTCACCAACGCGAGCTCGCCCTCCTGTCGCCGTAGGTCGAAGGGGGTGGCGTCGGGGACGGTGTGCAGCATCGTGGTCATCCAGTAGGAAAAGTGCTGGGCCTTCCACACGCGACCGAGCGCCCGCTTCGTGTAGGTCGCGAGCGGGGCGCAGTCTTGCGCCGCCACCGCCCGCTCCAGCTCCTCCGCGAGCACGCGCACGTCCGCCAGGGCGAGGTTGAGCCCCTTTGCGCCAGTTGGCGGGACGGTGTGTGCTGCGTCGCCGGCAAGCACGAGCCGTCCATGGTGCATGGGCTCCTGCACGAAGCTGCGGAACGGCAGCACCGTCTTGGAGACGATCGGGCCCTCCTTGAGCCGGTAGCCGTTGGCGCCGACCCGGTCTTGGAGCTCTCCCCAGATGCGGTCGGCGGACCAGTCCCCCACGTCCTCGGACGGATCACACTGGAAGTACATGCGCTGCAGGGTCTCGGTACGTTGGCTGATCAGTGCAAAACCCTGTGGCGAGTGGTTGTAGATCAGCTCCGGGGCGCTGGGGGCAGCCTCCACGAGGATACCGAACCAGGCGAAGGGGTATTCGCGGAAGAACTGCCGCCGTTCCCCCTCCGGCACCTGACGCCGACACAGGCTCCGCGAGCCGTCCGCCCCGACAACGAAGTCAGCGCGGATCTCGTGCCTGGTGCCCTCGGAGTCAGTGAACCGGACCACCGGCGAGTCACGCGTCAAGTCAGCGACCGACACGTCCGTCACCGCAAACCGGACGTCGCCACCGTCTCGGGCCCGTGCGTCGGCGAGGTCGATGAAGACGTCTGTCTGGGGATAGAGCTGGGCCGCAGCACCCACCAGGGCCTGGAAGTCGATCCGGTGTCCCTGCCCGCCGAAGGCGAGCTCGATGCCGCCGTGCCGATACCCGTCGCGGTGGACCCGGTCGGAGACTCCGGTGTCGACCAGCAGGTCAACGGAGTCCTGCTCGAGGATGCCGGCACGATGCGTGTCCTCGATCTCGCGCCGGGCGCGAAGGTCGATGGCCACGGAGCTGATCACCCTCAGTGCGAGCAGGTGGGACAGCATGAGACCCGCGGGTCCCGCACCCACGATGGCGACCTGTGTGCGGCTCTGCGTGGGTGAGGTGGCCATGTATCGCATTCTGGTCAGGACCGCGCCGTGACGCGGTGCCGGATGGCGAAGACGGCGAACCCCGTCCTGTGCGCGAAAGTGCCCCACAGACCACGGGGCAGGTACAGCGCGATCACGATCGCAGCGACGCCGAGGACGACGAGGTACCAGACCCCGGACTGGGAGAGGTACTCGTCGAGGATGAAGTAGAGCAGCGCACCGACAACGGGGCCCTCGACCGTCCCGATCCCTCCGATCACGACCATGAAGATCATGAACGCGGAGTACTGCACACCGAAGATGGCATCGGGATCGGCCACGCCGAGGCTGCTGATGCAGATGACTGCGCCGGCGGCGGCGCAGCCGGCGGCCGTGAGGATGAACACCAGCCGCTTGGCCCGAGTCACTTGCACCCCCAGGGACTGGGCCGCCACTTCCTCGTCGCGCGTCGCCTGCATGTCGAGGCCGAACCGACTCCGGAGGACCCCGTACACCGTGAGTACCGCTACCACCATGACCGCGAGAGCCAACCAGTACGTGTAGGCCCGACGGAGCAGCGGGTCCTCGGTGATGCTGTCGAGGGAACGCCCCTGTCCCGCCCCCAAGCTGTCGAAACGGATGACGATCAGCCGAGCGACCTCGGCCAGGACCCAGGTGCCCACGGCGAAGTAGCCGCCGCGCAGCCTGAAGGCGAGGTAGGAGACGGGCCAAGCGATCAGGGCAATCGCCAAAGTCACGACCACCGTGCCGCTCCACACGTTCATCCCGGTGTCGTTGACCACGAAGACGCCGTAGGCACCGAGACCGATGTAGGCCTGCTGCCCGATGCTCACCATGCCCGCGTAGCCAGCGAGCATGTTCCACATCGATGCCAAGGTGATCAGGTAGAACAGCTTCACAAGAGCGCTGGTGGTGCCGGGCGGCATGAGGTAGGGCAGGGCTGCCAGCAGGACTACAAGCAGCGCTGCGACTCCCAGTCCGACCCGCGCCCCGGGGCCACCCCTGGACACGGCGATCGTGGTAGCGGCTCCCGTGGCCCCGGGGACGTCTTGCTGCTGTACGGCGCTCATGCGAGTGAACTCCTTCCGAGGATGCCCTGCGGGCGGACGGCGAGCACCGTCAGGAAGACAAGGTGCCCGACGAGGAGGGGGAGGTCGGGCGAGATCTCCGCGCCGACTGCTTGGGCGACGCCCAAGGTGATGCCCCCGATGAGTGTGCCCCAGACCGACCCGAGACCACCGATGATGACCGCCTCGAAGGCGAACAGCACGGTGAGACGGCCCTCGAAGGGCGTGATACCACCCTGCTTCATCGTGTAGAGGGTGCCGGCCAGCGCCACGGTCGCGAAGGCGATGACGGTGGCGGTGGCGTAGACGCGCCGACTGTCCACGCCCATGAGACGCACGGTGGAGGGATCGTCGGAGGTCGCGCGGAGGATGCGGCCGGACTGCGTCCGGCGCAGGAACACGTGCAGGGCTGAGAGAACGACGACGGCAAGGACGAACGTGATCAACGGGAACCACCCGACGGTCAGTCCGCCACCGAGATCGAGGCTCGCCGTCCCCAGCGAACCGATCGAGAGCGGCTTGCTGTTGTTGGTGAAGAGCTCGACGAGGACGTTGGGAATGATCACGGACAACCCGAAGGTCACCAAGATCGGTGTCATCTCCTCCAACCTCAAGGCCCGATCAAGCACCATGCGTTGGACCAGCCAACCGACGACCCCGAGCACCACCATCGAGACGGGGATGGTGATCACCACCGGGACGCCGTAGGAGATCGCTGACATCGCGGCCACGTAGCCGCCCAGCACCATGAGGTCCCCGTGTGCGAGGTTGGCGATCCGCATCACGCCGTAGACCAGGCTCAAGCCGCTGGCTGCAATTGCGAAGATGCCACCGAGCATCACGCCTTGGAGGATCGCGTTGACCCAGTTCATGACGCTCCTTCTGTGGACGTGCCGAAGTACGCAGCGGTGACCTCGTCGCGGGTCAATGATTTGACGGGTCCACGCAGCGCGACCCGACCTTCCAGGATGCAGGCCATCTCGTCGGCGACGGCGAAGCTGCGCGAGAGGTCCTGCTCGACGAGGACGACCGTGATGCCACCTGCGCGGATAGACGGGAGCGACTCGTAGATCTGCTCGACGACGACGGGTGCCAGACCGAGCGAGACCTCATCCATCAGGAGCACCCGGGGGTTGCCCATGAGCGCCCGGCCGATGGCGACAGCCTGCTGCTCGCCTCCCGACAACGTCGCGGCCGGACGGCGACGCCGATCGCGAAGCAGCGGGATCATGTCGAAGACGGCGTCGAGGTCCCACGGGCCCGTGCGGCGGGTGGCCGCACCAACGCGGAGGTTCTCCTCGATCGTCAGGCTCGGGAACATCCTTCGTCCCTCGGGAACGAGGGAGATCCCTCGCCGAGCCCGGGCGTCGTCGCCCAATGATGTGACGTCCTCCCCGTCGAACCAGACACTGCCGGTCATGGGCGACAGGGTCCCGGTCATCGTCCGCAGAATGGTCGACTTGCCTGCTCCGTTCGCTCCCACCAAGGCGAGGAGTTCGCCCTCCTCGACCTCGAGCGAGACGTCGAAGAGCGCCTGGAAATCCCCGTACCCGGCCGTCACGGAACGGACCTCGAGCAGCGCGCTCACGCGACGCTGCCCAGGTAGACCTCGCGGACCTCAGGACTTGACATGACGTCGTCCGGATTTCCCTCGAAGTACACCGTGCCGAACGCCAGGCACATCATGCGGTCGACGACCTGCATGAGTGCCTTGACCACGTGCTCGATCCACACGATGGTCAGGCCGGTGGCCTTGAGCGCGAGAATGGTGCCGACCAGCTCGTCCGCCTCGGCCTCGGTCAACCCCCCGGCGATCTCGTCGAGCAGCAGGAGGTCAGGCCCTGAGGCCAAGGCTCGTGCCAGCTCGAGTCGCTTCCGGCCGAGCAGGGGCAACGAGCTCGCGAGGTCGTTGGCGCGAGCAGCCATGCCCGTGACCTCGAGGCAGGACCATGCGGCGGAGTGCGCTGCGTGGCCGCGCAAACCTCCCCCGCGCTGCGCACCCACGAGGGCGTTCTCGAACACGGTCAGGTCCACGAAGGGTCGCGGGATCTGAAAGCTGCGGCCCACGCCGCTGCGGCTGCGCTTCGCTGCGCTTTGGCGGGTGACGTCCCGCCCGTGGAGATGGACCGAGCCCGCGTCGGCACGCTCGACGCCCGAGATCACGCTGAGCATCGTGGACTTTCCCGCACCGTTGGGACCGACGACTCCCAGAGCCACTCCGCGTTCCAGCCTGAAGCTCACGTCGTCGAGCACGTTCACGGTGCCGAACCGTTTGGCGACCCCCCGGAGTTCGAGGGCCGGCGCGGACTCGGTCGCGGTCACTGGATCGGAACCAGGTCGGCGTCGAGCTTCATTTCCGGGACGAGCTCGTTGCTCACCACGTCGAGGGTGAAGTCCTCGCCGTCGCGGATCCACTGCGTCCCGACCATCGGGATCGTTGCGACGTTCTTGACCGGGTGGGTCGGCCCCGACCCGGTCCAGTCGATCTTCCCGAGGATCGTGTCGACGGACGTCTTGCCGATCTGGTCTGCGACGGCCTTGCGGTCCTTGGGGTCGACCCGGCTCAGGACGGCGTTGGCCACTTCGAAGAGCGCGTAGTTCGGGCCGAGCGCCTGGTTCCAGGTCTGGCCACGCGCCTCGGGCGAGGCCTCGTAACCGTCTGCGAGCTCAGTGGCGCTCATGCCGTCGAGAGACGACGTGAAGGGGTACTGCGGGACCCAGAAGCTGGCCGCCGACAATCCGTCTCCCAGACCGTTGGGCAGTGACGCCACGCCTGACTCGAAGAGGATGGCCTTGGAGATGGTCGCGACCTTCGGGCGGAAGCCCTGCTGTGCGGCCTGGGTCCAGAACGTCGCGAAGTCCGGGGGCGACGGGACGCCGGCGAGGATCTCGACGTTCTCCTGCTTGAACTTGCTGATCACGGAGGAGAAGTCCTTCGTCCCGTCCTCGTAGGCTCCCGGATCGACGATCTCGTAGCCGGAGATGTTGCCGGCCGCGATGTAGCCGTTCGACTTGTCACGGAACGCCGCACCGTCGGCATCGTTCGGCCACAGGACGCCGACCTTCTTGTTGGTCTCTGTGAGACCCCACATGTCGCTCTCCACCTTCGCGATGTGCTCGAGGCCGTCGAAGAAGTGGTACGTGAAGTCGAAGTCCTTCGTCTCGGTGCCGCCGCGGCCGTAGTACCAACCCTGCCAAGGCTCGATCGTGGAGATGCAGGGGATGCCCTCCAGCTCGCACTTGTCGGAGACGGGGTGGATCGTCTCCGGCGTGGAGGTCACGAGGATCATGTCGACCCCGTCCTTGGTGATGAGCTGGTCCGCGATGGTCGCTGCCTTTGCCGGGTCCGAGCCGGTGTCACGGTCGAGGATCTCGACCTTGTAGGTCTTGCCGTTCGTCTCGATCCCGTCCTCGAACGCCTCCCTCACCTTCTTCAGGATGTAGGCATCGGACTCGGCGAAGGCCGAGGCTGCTCCGGTGCGAGGGCTGATGTAGCCGATGCGGATCGTGTCCGAGCTCGCGGCACTCGACTCCTTCAGACCGCCGCATGCCGCCATGCTCATGGCGAGGGTCGTCGCCAGAGCACCGGCCAGCAGCGTCTTCAGCCCTCGGCGTCCCCGCGTGTGATGGTTCGTGTGCATGTCTTCTCCTGGATTGAGCGGACTGATCCGCGGGTCCCGATCTGATGATCGCTGCACTGTAAGGAGCATCACGTTGACGCGAGAAGGTCGCCGTATCGCATTGAGGAACACCCGACCTGGGCCCGACGCTCGCCTAGGTCGCCCGCCGTCGCCGATGCTGTACACAGCCCTTCCGACGGGGTCAATGTCCGACCAACCTGAGTGACGTGCAGAGGGCAATGCGCACAAACTCGGGCCACGTGGGGAGCGTCTGCTTTCTCATTCGGAGACCGGGACTGGCGAATAGTTACGGCACCTCATTGACTTCGGCATGTGTCGCCCAGCGCGAACGCTCGTCACGTACGGCGGACGCCGTAGCAGACCACTACTTTGGCGCGAGACCGATAGATGTGAGCAGACCCAGCAGAAGGAGCTTGGCCGTGGGCGAAACCGTGAACCGCTACCGCGTGGCGGCAGTGCAGGCCGAGCCGGCGTGGATGGATCTCGCGGAAGGGGTGGCCAAGACAGTGAAACTCCTACGCGAAGCATCGGCCGCCGGCGCTGACCTCGTGGCTTTCCCGGAGGTGTGGCTCCCCGGCTACCCACTCTTCTTGTGGCTCGACAACGTCGCCGCTCAGGCCGACATGGTTCTCAACTACCACACCTCGTCCGCGCGGATCGACGGTCCTGAGCTGGAGGAGATCTGCGCAGCTGCCCGCGAGTCTCGCATTGCTGTCCTCCTCGGCTTCAGCGAGCGCGACGGCGGGTCCCTTTACATCAGCCAGGTGCTGATCGACCATCGCGGCGAGATCGTTCTTCACCGGCGCAAGCTCAAGCCCACTCATGTCGAGCGCAGCCTCTTCGGCGAGGGAGATGGCAGTGACCTCGCGGTCGTCGACACCCGGCTGGGTCGCATCGGTGCCTTGAGCTGTGCCGAGCACCTGCAACCGCTCAGCAAGTACGCCATGTACGCCCAGAACGAGCAGGTTCACATCGCTTCGTGGCCGTGCTTCGGCCTATATCGCGATGTCGCTTACGCGTTCAGTCCCGAAGCGAACCTCGCTGCCAGTCAGGTCTACTCGCTGGAGGGGGGGTGCTACAGCCTCGTCTCGACGCAGGTGATCTCGCAAGCGTGGGTTGAGCGGTTCGCTCCGAGCGAGCAGCAGCGGCGGCTCCTCTCCCGCGGCGGTGGTTTTGCCCGCATCTTCGCTCCCGACGGCCGCCCCCTTACCGAACCCATCCCTGAGACTGAGGAAGGGATGGTGCTGGCGGACGTCGACCTCGACCTGATCAGTCTCGCCAAGAATGCGTTTGACCCCGCGGGCCACTACGCGCGCGGTGATGCCACGAGACTCGTCCACGATCGCCGTCCACGCCGGGCGGTGATCGTCGTGCACGAACCCGCGGTACCCGACGCGAGCCCCACGGCAAACGACCGCACGGAGTCGCCCGCAACAGCGTCGGCCCCTCAGGTCGCGACGACACAGAAGGAGCACCCATGAGGACAGTCCGCGATGCAACCTACGAGGTGCTGCGGGAGCGGGGCCTGACGACCATGTTCGCCAACCCTGGATCGACCGAGGTCTCGTTCCTCGCAACCAAGCCCGAAGACATCGACTTCGTCCTAGGCCTTCACGAAGGATCGGTAGTGGGCATGGCCACGGGCGCCGCTCTCTCCGAGGGTCGGCCGGCACTTGTGCTACTTCACACGACGGCTGGTCTCGGCAACGCGGTCGGTGCGCTTGCGACTGCGAGGGAGAATCGAGCTCCGCTGGTGGTGATCATCGGCCAACAGGATCGACGCCACCTGATGGCCGAGCCGTTCCTCACAGGCCGGCTCGAGGCTCTGGCGGGTGACTACCCAGTCTCCGTCACGACACCCGGCCGGCCGGCAGACGTGCCTGCCGCCATCGACCGCGCCTACATGGAGGCCGTGACCTGGCGAGGGCCGGCCCTCGTCATCGTTCCTATGGACGACTGGGACCACGAGGCGAGTGACGTCCCGATGACCCCACGCGAGGTCCTTCGCGCCAGCCGTCCCGAAGCCGCTCACGTCCAGCGTCTGGGTGACCTCGTCGAAGCCTCCGAGAACCCCTGCATGATCGTGGGAGCCGGAGCCGACACTCCCGAAGGATGGGCAGCTCTCCAGTCCCTGGCGGAGCTTCTCGGGTGCCCGGTCTACCAGGAACCGTTCGGCGCCCGCGCCGGATTTCCCCAGGACCACTGCTTGTTCGCCGGCCATGTCCCCGCGATTCGTCGGGGCGCTCGGGATCGTCTCGACGCGTTTGACCTGGTGCTGGTCGTCGGCACCAGCTTTCTGCGCCAGTACCCATACGACGACGGCCTGCTCGTCGACGAGCGCACGACGGTCGCGGTGGTCACTGCCGACGCGACCGAGGCGCACCGCAGTCCCGCGCAGGTCGTCGTGCTGGGGACCGTGGCGGCGACCATCGAAGACCTCGCCAAGCATCTGGTTCTTCGCGGGCGGATCGCGCCCGAGCCGACACCCGCGGACGCAGAGGCCTTCGTCTCCGAGAATGACGTGGTCGCCCCGCTTCCTGGCCCTATGACCGCACAACGCGCGCTGGAATTGCTCGCCAGGTCCATTCCTGCCACCAGCGTGGTGCTGGAGGAGTCCCCGTCGAGCCGGCCGGTGCTGCACTCGGTAGTGCCCGCGCGCACCAACATGGGTTTCCTGAGTGCCGCGATGGGGGGCCTCGGGTTCGCCCTGCCCGCAGCCGTCGGCGTGCGTATCGCTGACCCTGGCCGCCCCGTCGTCGCCGTCGTCGGAGACGGCTCTTCCCTCTACAACATCCAGGCGTTGTGGAGCGCCGCCCACTACGACGTCGGAGTGCTCTTCGTCATCCTCAACAACGGTCGCTACGCGATCATGGATCGCTTGGCGGAGCAGGCTGGCGGGAAGCCGGCATGGCCGGCGTTCACCGCGATCGACTTCCCAGCGCTGACCAGAGCATTCGGTTGCGAGAGTTTCCAGATCCGGGATGAGACCGAGTGGACCAGCTTTCTCGCCGAGGTGGGGCCGAGCCTCGCCACGCGCACCGCCCCGGTGGTCGCCGTTGTCGGGGTGGTGCCGGATCTGGAGTACC
>JBDSPC010000495.1:0-6070 GCA_039914485.1 Nocardioides sp. | reverse complement strand
CGCCGAGCCAGGATGAGGTCGGCGTCCCGCTCCACCACAGCGCGCCAAGCTCGGTCAGCCGCGGGAGCGACGTAGCTGATCGCAACCAGCACCCCGGTTGCGACACCGAGCGTGGGGTCCCCGCCGGCCTGGAAGCCCTGGTGGACGGCGATGACACCCATCACGATCCGCAGATGCCAGGCGAGCTCGCCCGCAGGCACCCACGAGCAGGCGCGGGCGATCCGTCGGATGATGACGAACACCAGCGTCCAGGGGAGCGCCCACAGCCGTGCCGCAAGGTCGAACCGGGACGGGCCGATCCGCTGGCTCGCTACCGCGTGCCCGATCGCGGTCGCAGCATCCGCGGTCGTCAGACGACGCTGGTACAAACTCTGCACCACCCACGGCTCCACGATCACCGTGTCCCGGCCGATCGGGATGGCCGGCAGGCCATCGGTGTCGGTCAGGCGGACCAGCACGCGTCCGGGGGCGAGGCCCAGCTTCTCGACCAGGGCCAGCGTCGGCTCGAGCACAGCGCGCTGCCCCGGGGAAAGGCCACGGGCGAAACCGAAGAGCCGGGTGGCAGCGGTCTCCAGCCGTCCGCACGCCAGGACCAGGGACACCACCAGGGTTCCGAGGAAGGCAAGCACCAGGCCCGCGTCGGGAAGAAAGCCCAGGCCGATGACCGCAACGAAGCTCCCGGCGAGCCCTGCCGGTACGACGACTCCAAGGCGGATCACTTTGGTCGACGTTCGCACGTATCTCACGTCCCCTCGTGGGTGGGACCCTCATGAATCCCCATCCCTCCGGCACGACCCGATCGTGCCGACACTGCCAATCTGAGTGTGCGCCGAACCACCGACAACTCAGCCACGGCGCTGCTCGGCCTGTGGATTGCGAGTCTCTATCCACAGGCGGGCGGCCGGACCCTTGACTCTGCGGCGCGGCCTATTCGCGCGATCTGCTGTCCAGACGGTCTTGGGTCTCCTCGTCGAGGTAGACGAGGTCGAGGCTGGTGCTTCCCGCGGTGAGTCGAGCCAGCCGGGAAGGGGCGGCGAGCTGCCGGGCGAGGCGCTTCTCCAGTCGTGAGCGAGTGTTCTGCACGGGTCTGTCTCCGTTCTTCTCAGAGGCCGGGGGCCGACGACTCCGGGCCGGCACCGTCGACGCCGGGGCCGTTGTGTGCGTCGTGGTCATGTCGGCGCTGGTGCGCGGTCGTGTCGTGGAGCGCGGCGTGCTGCATCGGCGCACCCAGGGGGTCGGGGCGGAATGCCCGCTCCAACTCGCGCGGGTCGATGGCCCGTTCGAGCGCGATAGTCACCAGGTCGGCCAGGGGGTGACTTTCAGTCAGCTGATCGATCGCCACCCACGCCTGGGCACCCTTGCCATCCAGGTAGGAACTCAACGCCAACATCGCGGCAGCCGTGTCGCGAACCTCGCTGGGTGCGCGGCGGACGAGGTCGCCCCAGAACTCCGAAAGAATCGGGGCACGTTCGCGACTCATCCGGGTCTCGGCCGCGTCCCGGGCACCACTGCCGTGCATCATGGCGAGGACCCGGGCCGCCTCGTGGTCGGAAAGGTACTCTCTCTCGCGGCCGAACTGGTCGAGCCGTTCGCCCAGCCACTCGACCTCGGTCCGGCGGGAAGCGACATCCATGTCGAGGATGCGGGCTTGGGCAGCGGGCAAGAGCTGGGCTACGGCGGTGGGGTCGCCCTGCATCGCCGCAACGAGATCCTCGCGCCGGTCGACGGGCATAACCCGGCCCAGCAGAGCAAACTCCGCGCCCATCCGGGCGCGTGCACCGGGATCGACGGTTCCGCGGGTCCCTTCGAGAACGTCTGTCCACTGCTCGCCGTTGACCCACAGCATCGGGCCGACCTCGGGACCGCGCCCATCGGCGCTGACCAGGGCCTCCCCCAGAGCAGCCAACGCCTCCACGCAGCCGGCCCCGTCCTCGCCATACGCGACAAGCGCGACCCGGCGAGGGTGGTGCTGGTGCAGGTACACGTCGGAGAGAAGCCGGAGGAACTCATCCATCTCCGCGGGGGACTCGGGTATATCGAGGCGGGCAGTGGGACCGCCCCCGAAGGCTCGGCACACCATCCCCTGTGGAGTGAATCCCAGTGTGTGGGGAATGGACGCGATAAGTTCGTCGTGCGAGCCGATCTTGATCACGTTGGTCATCGACGATCACCTGCTCAGGTCTTGGAGGGCTGGTTCTCCGAGACAAGCAACCGGCAACGCGGCGGATCGGACAGCGAATCGCTACCGCTCACAGCGTCACCTGGCGACCAGCCACTGAGGCGATATCTGTCGCTCGATCGAAGATCCCGTCGTCAGCGATGAGAAGGCGCCGGTGGCCGGGTTCGCCCGGCAGGTTATTCAGGTGCACGTCGCCGTCCACGCGGACCACCTGCCCATCGACGCGCTCACGGCCGCCGTCGTGGAGCCCAGCCCGCGACCACAACCGATCTCAAGGACGCCGTCGACCGCATCCTCGGTACCGGATGTCCGGACACCGAACTCTGTATTTCCCACCCGCCGACGGACCTGGCGACCCATACGAGTGCGCCGCCGCCCCAAACGATCTCCAGGCTGCAGTGTTGCGGCACGATGCTCGGCGCCGGCCTGAGCCGATACCGACTTTCCGGCCAACCACCCGGGATCGGGCCGCTGACCCTCTTCTTCATATCGAATGATCGACAGGAGCGGTCCGTCTGACATTGGTGACCAAAAGAGGCTCGGGTCTCGACAGCAGCGGTCACAGTTGTCCGATCCGACCACCCCAATGTTGCTTCTCCAGATAGGCCGCCGCATCGGTCGGCGGCCACGAGGAAAGGCGACGTGATGGTGACCTCCATCGGCATCCCGCATGACTGGGACGACAACAACCTCATCCTGTTCGAGGAGTTCTGCGAACTCATCTGCACACCACAGCGCACCGTCCGCGACTGGCGCCGGCGCGGCGTCGGCCCCAGGTGGACCCGCTTCCAAGGCGTCGGTCGGCTCTACGTCATTGCCGCGAAGGCCCGTCGCTTCCTCACCTCGGCCACCGTCACGCGCGTGGAGGTGCGTTCCGATGGCTGAGCGACGCGCCATCCCGGTCTACCTCAGCCTCGAGGAGGCGGCCGAGGCCTTGTCCGTCTCGGTCAGGACCATCCGGCGCTGGATCGCAGCCGGCAACCTCCCGGCCTACCGCTGCGGCAAGCGGGCCATCCGGATCAAGCTCGACGACCTCGAGGCCGCGCCTCGGCAGATCCCCGCAGCGCGATGCTAGGAGTTGCCAGGACGTTGTTGATGATGGCGGGTGGTGTGGCCAAATTGGCCCAACGGCCAGGACTCGGTGCAGGTGAGAGCCGGCGTCAGCCGTCGGGGCATGTTGCACGTATGTTGCACGAGAGGCCGCTCTCCCGAAGGAAAACGGCCTCTGACCTGCACAAACGTCGGTGGGCGATACTGGGTTCGAACCAGTGACCTCTTCGGTGTGAACGAAGCGCGCTACCACTGCGCCAATCGCCCGTGTGGTGCGGCGGAGACTCTACCGCCCACCCGTGCCGGTCACGAAACCGGTGCCTCGTCGGAGGACTTCTCGATCTCGCGGGACAGCTCGGCGACTGCTTCGGGGCGGCCGTGGAAGCGGCGGTAGGAGTAGACGATCAGCGCGATGGCGATGGCGCCGGAGGCGATCTGCGTGATCCCGGTCCACATCCCGCCGGGCAGCCACAACGACTCGGCCAGGGTCCACCAGGACGGAGCTGGCGGCTTCAGGATCCAGAGCACCCCGCACGCCGCCAGGAGCAGCGCGCCACACACTGACAGGAAGATCCGCGGCCAGGTCTCCACACCTTCGGCTGCTCCGCGCAGCGCACGGAGCCGGATCGGTTCGACGCGGCGCTCGGCCCAGTCGTACTGCTGCGAGAGCAGCGCGAGTCCGGCGAAGATGCCGAGCAGACCGGGGCCGGGTAGGAAGATGGCGGCGACGCCTGCGAGGAGTAGAACCCAACCGAGCGTCTCAAGTACGATCCGCTTCGCGGCACCGGATCCGGGCACCCCCATCAGGCCCGCTCCACATCTCGACGGGCCTCACGAGGGCTCACGGTGTTCACGCGTCGACCTTATCCGGTGGGTCGTGAGCCCCGGCCCGAGAAAAGTTCGACAAACTGCGTCATAGGTGTCACCTGACGGCGTCCTCTCAGTTGTACAGGCAAAGCACCACCGGTTTCCCCCCGGACCGGACCCCCCAAGGAGCCCCAAATGAACCGTCAGCCCGTTGTCGCCGATGTTGCGCTGGACGTCACGCTGGAATGCATGGACGCCGCTGGCAACCGCCACCGGATCGACACCGTCCTCGGCTACCACCGCCCGGACGCCTACGCGATCACCATGACGTTCATGACCGGCGACGAGCCGCTCACCTGGACCTTCGCTCGCGACCTGCTGATCAGCGGCATGCACGCGCCGACCGGCGACGGTGACGTGCACATCTTCCCCTCGATCACGAACGGCCGCGCCGTCATCGTGATCACGCTCAGCTCCCCCGACGGCCACCTGCTGCTGGAGGCCAGGACCGACCAGGTCTCCGAGTTCATCGAGGGCACCCTCGAGCTCGTGCCCGCCGGCTCCGAGAGCAGCCAGGTCAACGTCGACGACCTGATCGCCCAGATCCTCAGCTGACGTCGTGGTGCGCCACCCATGAGGTGTGCAGCCCCGCGTAGACACTGCCCGACTGGGTGACCAGCTCGGCGTGCGGTCCGCGCTGGACCACTCGTCCCCGATCGACGACCACCACCTCGTCCGCGTTCTCCGCGGTCGAGAGCCGGTGCGCGATGGTCACCGACGTGCGTGACTGCATCAGCCGCTCGAGCGCGCGACCGATCCGCATCTCGAGCTGTGGGTCGACGGCACTGGTCGCCTCGTCGAGCACGAGCAGGTCCGGGTCCGCCAGGTGCGCTCGCAACAGCGCGACGAGCTGTCGCTCCCCCGCCGACAGCGACTCCCCGCGCTGCCCGACCTTCGTCTCCAGGCCGTTCGGCAGCCCGTCGAGCCAGTCGCGCAGCCCGAGCTCGTCGGCCGAGGCGAGGATCTCCGCCTCCGTGGCGTGGAGCTTGCCGTAGCGCACGTTGGCCGTGATCGTGTCGTCGAAGAGGAACCCCTCCTGCGGCACCAGCACCACACTCGTGCGCAGCGAGTGCTGCGCGATCTGGCGTACGTCGATGCCGTCGAGCAGCACGGCACCCGACCCTGGATCCATCAACCGCGTCAGCAGCTTCGCAAACGTCGACTTGCCCGATCCGGTCTCACCGACGATCGCCACCCGCGTGCCGGCGTCGATGTGCATCGACACGTCGGAGAGAACGTTGGGCCCCTCCGGGTAGGCGAAGGTCACGTCGTCGAAGGTGACGTCGAGCGGACCACGTGGCAGCAGCTGGCCGTCCGGACCGGGATCGACGAGGTCGGCCGGCGTCTCCAGGATCCCGATGACCCGCCGCCAGCTCACGATCGCGTTCTGCGCGTCCGTGAGGATCTGGGTGCCCATCTGCACCGGCCCGACGAAGAGCGTCACCAGGAAGGCGAAGGCCAGCACCTTGCCCGCGGTCATGTCGGTCGTGAAGCCGAGCAGCACCCCCACGATCAGCACGCCGGCGTTGGCCAGCCCGGCCGAGATGCCGCCCAGCGAGAAGGACACGACGGTGAACTTCTGCGCGCGTGTGCTGGCGTTCTTGAAGTCGTCGATGGCGGTGTCGATCCGGTGCTGCGTGCGGTCCTCGACGGCGTACGAACGAACGACCGCGGCACCGACGACGGGCTCGCTGATCGCGCCGAGCAGCACGCCGACCTGGTGCCGGACGACGCCGTAGGCCTCGGACAGCTTGCGCTGGAAGTAGCGGATCGACATGAACAGCGGCGCGAAGCACAGCCACACCACCAGCGCGAGCTGCCAGCTGTAGATCACCATGATCACCGTGGCCACCAGCATCTGGCCGACGCTGACCACGAAGATCAGGCCGCCGAAGACCAGGAACTGGCTCACCTGGTCGACGTCGCTGGTCACCCGCGAGACGAGCGCGCCGCGGCGCTCGGTGTTCTGCGTCA
>JBDSPC010000484.1:0-7618 GCA_039914485.1 Nocardioides sp. | reverse complement strand
GGTCACAGAGGAACTCGTGACCGATGCGGTCGAGCTCGTCGGTGGTGATGCCCGGAGCGACCGCGGCGCCGACGAGCTCGCGCGCCTGCGCAGCCAGCCGGCCGGCGATCCGCATCTTCTCGATGGTCTCCGCGTCCTTGACCTCGGAGCCGGTGAAGGGCGTGGGAGCGGGCTGGTCGACGTACTCCGGACGCGCGATGTTCGCGGGCACGGCTCGACGCGGGGAGATGATGGCGGGGGCTACTGGACTCACGGGGGCGAGTGTAGTTTCTCCAACATGAGCGACAGCGAGTACTGGTTCTGCCTCACCCACCACATGGTCGAGGGCACTGACGGGTGCCGCAGCAAGGACCGTCTGGGCCCCTACCCGTCGGCCGAGGAAGCAGGCCGCGCGCTCGACAAGGTCGCGGAGCGCAACGAGGAGTGGGACAACGATCCCAAGTGGAACGACGACGGTCCGGGGTCCGGCGACGGCCCTGGAAATGGGCTTGTCGACGGAACCCCGGACAACTGACGTCGGGCTACTTCTTCGACTTCTTCTTGCTCTTCTTGCTCTTGCCGGTGGCGGCCGACGCGCCCTTCGCGGCGGCCTTGTTGGCCTGATCCACGATCGCCTGGGTCGCCTTCGCGGCCTTGCGAGAGTTCTTCTCCACCGTCGCGGTGATGTCGGCGAGCGTCTTGCGGACCTCGTCGGCGACGCGGGTCGCGACCTCACGGGCGACGCGCTCGGCGGTCTCCTGGGCGATCTTCTGCGCGGCCAGCGCGGAGTCGACGGCCTGGGTGCCGGCAGCGGTCGCGCGCGCGACGGGCGTACGGCGCAGCTTGCTCGCCGGAGGAGTGGCGGCCGCGATGTTCGCGGAGGCCGTCTTGGCGGGAGCCTTCTTCGCGGCGGGGGCCTTGGTTGCCGATGCCTTCTTCGCAGCCGGGGCCTTCTTCGCGGGGGCCGCGGCGGCCGCGGGGGTGCTCGCTGCCGGGGGCGTGGGGGTGGTCGGGGTCTCGCTCATTGGATGTGTCTCCTCATAGAGCCGTCGTTGGCTGAAGTGTCGATCTTGCCGGGGCGGTCAAGGCGTGTCACTCGTGTACGGTGCGCCGCGTGTCACACCCCCCTCCACCAGCCCTGCCGCCAGACCCATCACCAGGGATGCCGCCGGGGCGCCGGGACGACGCGTCGCCCTGGGCGTTCGCGGGGATGATCGGGCTGGCCTCGACCTTCTTCCTGTTCGCCGCAACTCCCACGGTCATCGACGCCCCGTGGTGGGTCGTCGCCCTGCTGATGCTCGTCTGGGTGGTCGCGCTGGTGCAGGGCTGTCGCTGGTTCGTCCGCCGGCCGGTGAGCGTGCTCGTGCTCGCTGTCCTGCTGGCGATCGGCTGGTTCGCCGTCGTGATGGCGGGCGCCCGCTGGCTGGGCTGGACCTCCGCCTGAGCCCTATCGGGGCGAGACGCGCAGGATCTTGTCGTCGACGCCGTTGCTGGTCGTGACGAGGAGTGCCCCGTTGGGCAGCGAGGTCACCGACCGCAAGCGGCCGTAGCGCTGCATGACGGCCGGCGTGCTGACCTCGAGCTGGCGGAGCGAGTCGTCGAACCTGATGAACAGCATGCGTTCGCCGCCCAGCGCTGCGACGGCCAGGGATTCGGCGTACGCACCCCAGCGGGAGCCTGACGTCCACGCGGCGCCGGAGGTGGCGATCGTCGGCGTGCCCGAGGTCCAGATCGCGTCGGTCTGCTGACCGGGCAGAGACTGGTCGGTCATCGGGACGGTCTCGTCGTAACCCGGTCCGGGGTTCCAGCCGAAGTCGGCGCCGGGGGAGAGCGCGTTGACCTCGTCGTCGCGGTAGGACCCGTGCTCGACGCTGACCACGGCCCCGTCGGACGGCCGCTGGGCCAGGCCCTGCACGTTGCGGTGGCCGTAGGTGAACACACGCTGCTGGTTCGTGTTGCTCGCGCCGGCGTACGGATTGTCCGGCATCGCCGCGCCCGTACGGCGGTTGATGCGGAGCACCTTGCCGCCGAGCGAGGTGAGGTTGCGCGGGTTGGCCGGATCCGCGGCGTCACCGGTGCCGACGAAGAGGGCCTTGCTCGACGCGTCCAGCAGCAGCCGGCAGCCACCGTGGCGGCCGCTTGTCGTGGGCAGGCCGGTCAGCACGTGCCGGACGAGCTTCGCGCGCCGCTCGTTGGCGCCCAGCTTCCACATGGACACCCGGATGTCGTGGCCGCCACTGGTCTCCCACCCCGAGCAGGTCCAGAAGCGGCGGGTCTGCGCGAAGCGCGGATCCACGGCCAACGACATCAGCCCGGTCTCGCCGGAGACCCACACGCTGGCGCTGGGGAAGCGGACGGTACGCCGCGTGCCGCCGCGCACGACGCTGAGCCGGGCCCTGTCCCGCTCGGTGACCAGGAGTCCGCCACCACCGATGGGCTGCACGTCCCACGGGTTCTCGAGTCCGTCCACGACGGTGCGCACCCGCAGCTCGATCGGGGCGGCGCGGGAGTCATCCGCGACGGCTGGCGAACCGGTTGCCAGCGATGCGAGGCCGAGCGCGAAGGACAGTACGAGGGCGGCGCGACGTGAGGACATGGCCCGCACGCTACGCCGCCGGCCGACGGACAGCGAGCCTCAGAACGTGTGCTCGGGGCCCGGGAACGAGCCCGCGCGCACGTCGTCCGCATAGGCCTTGGCCGCGTCAAGGAGCACGGAGTGCACGTCGGCGTACTGCTTGACGAACTTGGCCATCCGGCCGGTGCGCAGGCCGAAGGCGTCCTGCCACACGAGCACCTGGCCGTCGCAGCCGCTGCCGGCGCCGATGCCGATCGTGGGGATGGTGAGCTCCTTGGAGATCCGCTCGGCGATGTCGCCCGGCACCATCTCCATCACGACCGCGAACGCGCCCGCCTCTTGTACGGCGCGGGCGTCGGCCATGATCCGGTCGCTGCTGTCGCCGCGGCCCTGAACGCGGTAGCCGCCGAGGGTGTGCTCCGACTGCGGGGTGAAGCCGATGTGCGCCATGACGGGGATGCCGCCCTGGACGCACTTCGTGATCACGGGCGCCATCTCGGCGCCGCCCTCGAGCTTGATGGCGTGCGCGCCGGCTTCCTTCATGAAGCGCACGGCGGTGAGGTAGCCCTGCTCGGGGGAGGCCTGGTAGCTGCCGAACGGGAGGTCACCGATGACCATCGCGCGGCTGACGCTGCGCGAGACCGCGCGGGTGAGGGGGAGCAGCTCGTCGACGGTCACCGGCAGGGAGGTCTCGTTGCCGTAGACGTTGTTGGAGGCGGAGTCGCCGACGAGGAGGAGCTCGATGCCGGCCTCGTCGAAGGTCTGTGCGGTGTACATGTCGTACGCCGTGAGCATGGTGATCTTCTCGCCGCGCTCCTTCATCTCCCGGAGGTGATGGGTGCGGATCTTCTTGATCGGCGCGGGTGCAGCGGCCTGGGGCGCTGCGGGCTTGTTGCCGGTGCCGTACGGCGCCGTCTCTTCGGTCATCGGTGCTCTCCTCCGGGCATCTCGCGGCTCCCGGTCGGAGTCCACGGACGTGATCAGGCTAGACCCGGCTCACGCCACTGGCGCTGTGGCGATGGTCACTCCAGGTAGGTGAGGTAGTCCTCCGCGGGAGCGCTCTTCGCGAAGTCGTCGCCCTCGGTCGTCGGCTGGGTGCTGCCGATCGTGATGTCCACCAGTTGCTGGCTCTTCGAGGAGCCGGCGACGACACTGCGGACGATGGCGAGCCGGACTGACGCGTTGCCCTTGCTGCCCACGACGGCGCCGACAGCGTCCTGCGTCACCTCGAGACCGGAACCGGTGAGCGTGCGCCTGATGGTGTCGGTCAACTCCTGGGAGGTGCCGTCCGGAGCGGCGAACTGGCCGCTGGCCCGGTAGTCCCACAGGCCGAAGCCGCCGCGCTCGGTGAACGATGCCTGCAAGCCGGTCGGCTGCACCCCCAGCGCGGTGGTCAGGGCGGGCACGACGTCCTTGGCCACGGCGTCGACCTCCGCCTTCAGGTCCTCGGCCTGAGGATCGCCGCCCTCGCTGGGCGGACGGACCGAGGTGCTGCACGCCGCGAACAGCACCACCATCGCCAGCAGGGTCATCATCCGAGTCATGGTCTTCACCCTAGGCCCCGTCACGGCCAGAGCCCGGTGAAGTCGTCCACCCGGTCGCCGACCCAGTCCTTGCCGCCATCGATGACCTCCTCGGCCTTGTCGAGCGTGGCGTCGACCGCCCGGTCCGCTTGGTACTGCGCCTCGTCCTTCACCCAGTCGAGGGCCATGTCGTTGGCGTCCTGGGTGCGGCCGTCGATGACCGTCGGCTCGTCCCCGGTGACGATCGTGGCGAGGTTGTCGAGCGACTCCAGATTGGCCTCGGGGTCGAAGTAGGACGTGTGGTTGGTGACGCCTTGACCCACGTCGTCGATGTGGAACTCCTTGCCGTCGTCGACCCCGAACCGGGTTGCGCCGAAGTCGGCCTGCGACGGGTCGTGGCCCATGCCGAGGTCACCGTCGCGGCCCAGCCACGTGACGAAATCGTTGTCGGCCGAGCCGACGTAGACCTTGCCCTCGGGCATGTTGAGGTCCGAGACGTGGTCGACGCCGCCGCCAGCGCCCGGGCTGCCGATCAGGGTGAGCGCATCGGCATCCAGCCCGTCGGCCGCCGAGTGCGCGGCGGTCGTCGAGCCGTAGCTGTGACCGATGACAGTGAGGTTGGAATCGGCATCCTCGGGGCGTTGATCGCTGGCCCGGAGTCCGTCGACGAAGTCGGAGAGCAGATGTCCGCCGTTCTCGGCGAGCTGCTCTCGGCCCACGCCGGCGACGTCACCGATCTCGCCGGGCACGTCGAGCAGGTCGTCGGGGGCGATGTTGGGCGCGTCGTAACCCATCCACGCGATCGTCGCCGTCGAGGCCGGTGGGTCGGCATCCTGGCCGGCCGCCGCCTGTTTGAACAGCTCGTAGGCGTCCCGGCCCTGGCCGGCGATGCTGCCGGCGTCGTTGGTCAGGCCGGGCACGATGACCGCCGTGTTGTCGGCGGTGTCCGGGTCGCCATAGCTCACGGCCACCGCGCCGTCGCCGTTGAAGGCATGGGGTTGGTAGACGATCAGGTTGACGTCGACCGGGAGTCCTGTGGCGGGGTCGATCGCGCCGCCGGGGACGTTCATGGCGTTGACCAGCTCCCGGTGATGGGCCAGTTCGCGGTCCTGCTCGCTCGTCCGGTCGTCGCCGAGCGTCTCGAGGTAGTCCATGTCGCGCTCGAGGGCGCTGCGGTTGGCATCGTCCCGATCACCGGTCGGGATGCCGTTGGCGTTGCCGATCAGGTCGGGGTCGGAGATCTTGAGCGCCTCGCGCTCGGCCGGCGTCAGGTCCTTCCACCAGTCGTTGATCGCCCCGGGGTCGCCGCCCAGCCGCGTCAGCTCCGCGCGCAGGGCTGCGATGTCGGTCGTGTCGCGATCAGCGGCGTCTTGGCCCTCATGTGTGCTGTCGACCGCCTGGAAGGCGGCGATCAGTGCGTCCTCGGCCGACTCCACGTCGTCCCAGAACTTCGTGATGCCGTCGACGAGCCGGTCGACCTTGCCCTGCAGCGCCTCGGCCTGACCCTGCAGGCTGGCGATGTCGTCGGCGGTGGACTGCTCGATCCTCGTGTTCAACGAGTCGATCTCGCGGTTCACCGTGGTCCGCCCATTGACGAGCTGGGCGTGAGTGGCGGTGAGCTCGACGATGCGATCGACGTACTTGTCGCAGGCGACTGCCACACGTGTGAAGGCGGCCCGGGCGCCGTCGGTGCTGGTGGCGACCTGGGTCATCGCGTGGTTCGCGGCCTCGGAGGAGTCCCCCGTCCAGTCGGCGGGAGCCCCGTGCGCGGTCATCCACTCGGAGACGTCGGACATCGTGGTGGCCGTCGAGCGCAGCGAGCTGGTGACGCTCGAGGCCGCTGCAGTTGCCTCGAGCTCCTCGATCGCCGCGACGTGGGCCGGGACCAGGATCACCGTCATCACAGGCCTCCCGTCGGAGAGACATTGCGGTCGGTCCAGGCGAGGAGCTCCTGGCTGCGTGCGATCGAATCCGCGTCTGCCTGGTGGACGAGCAGGGCGGCCTCGCGCAGCGCGTCGCCGTGGTCGGTCGCCGCCGTCTGCAGCGACTTGATCTCTGTCAGCCAGGTGTCGATGAACCCCTGCGCCGCGGTCGCGACCCGGGGACCGAGGAGGCTTGCGTCGATGTCGGACAGGGACTTGCGGGACCCACGGATCGTCTCGCCGGTGTCCTCCCACGACTGAGCCGATGTCTTCAGAGCGGCGACGTAGACGTAGAGGCTCATGCGGGAACTCGCAGGTCGTCGTAGAGGTCAGCGGGGATGTATAGCGGATCGCTGGTGATCGTGATCGAGACGGCGTCGCCGACCGCGCTGGCGATCAGCTCGAACGGGCCGGCGACGCCACGCAGCCGCGTACTGCCGTCGGCAGCCGGGCGGGGCTCCCAGCCCAGTCGGACCAGGAGGTTGCCGACGTCCCTGATCATGGGGAGGGCGTCATCGCCGAGGTCGGTGAAGCCGGCAGCGGTCACCCAGCGGCGTACCTCCGGATGGTGCTGGCTCCACCAGTAGTCCACCCGCGTCGACGGCTCGCGCTCGACGTTGAGGCTCAGGGTCGCGAGCACGGTGTCGGCGTGCTTCTGGAGTGCTCGGCACTGCGCGGCGGTGGCACTCGGCTGATCGAGGATCGGCTCGACCGGGGGGAGCAGCACGATGTTCACATCGGGATGCCGCTCCCGCAGGGTCCGCATCATCGGATCTGCGGCGACGGGGTCTTCGGGGTCCATGGGGTCAGAGTCACCTTTTGCGAGCGCCCTGAAACCTGCGGTCCACGCCATGTGGACAACGGGCTAGAGCCAGGCCCGCCAACCGTCGTACTCGCCGCCGCGGCTCTGCGCCAGAACGGTGAAGTCCGCGCGGGCCTGCTTGACCGCGAGGGCGGAGACCTGGACCGCGTCGCGCGTGAGCTGGAGCGTCCAACCCGAGCTGTCGGGGGTGGCGAGGACGTCGATCTGCCACTCGACCCCGCGCTCCGCGCCGACGGCGTGCGCAACCGCCTCGTCGGGGAAGAACAGGAAGTGCGTCCAGCGGCGCGGGGTCACCAGGTGACGCTGCTCGGACATCTGCGTCAGCTGCTCGTCGTCCCCGGCGTGGCCGGTGTCGAAGGGGCGCTGCGGCGGGCGCGGGCGTTCGATCGGCATGCCGCGAGCGTACGGCGGAGCGAGCCGCGAGAAGTCGCGCCAACCTTCTCATGGCGCTGTGCGTTCACACTGCAGGAGCACGGGGGACCGGAGGGGTCGATGGACGAGCAGGGCTTCACCGAGTGGGCGGTCGGGCGACAGCGCCTGCTGCTGCGCTCGGCCTACCTGCTCACCGGCGACGCGCACCGCGCGGAGGACCTCGTGCAGGAGTCGCTCACCAAGGTCGCGCTGCGGTGGGCACGGCTGGCGGACGGCAACCCGACGGCGTACGCCCTGACGATCATCACCCGCGACAACATCTCGTGGTGGCGCCGGCGTCGCGAGGTGCCGGGGGAGACGACCGACGGTGCGGCTCGTCGGGAGGAGCCGGAGATCGCGCTCGTGGTGCAGCGGGCGCTGCAAC
>JBDSPC010000469.1:0-20312 GCA_039914485.1 Nocardioides sp. | reverse complement strand
TCGCAGTTCGTGACGTCGGCCGACACCTGCTCCGGCGAGTCCGTGGCTCCCGACGCGACCTGCAGCGTGCAGGTGGCGTTCGCCCCCGACGCAGTGGGCGCGAAGTCCTCGACGTTGCGGTTCACCCATGATGCCGCGTCCAGTCCTGACGCCGTGTCGCTGACGGGTACGGCGACCGCGGCTCCGACCCCGTCTCCGACGCCCACCGTCCCGGTTCCGGCGGTCCCGACGCCGACCGTCCCGACTCCGACGATTCCGACCCCGACGGTTCCGACCCCGGCAGTCCCCGCGCCGACCGTTCCGATGGTGACGACCGTGCGGTGCCAGGGTCTGGTCGTGACCATCCAGGGCACGCGTGGGGCCGACGTGCTCATCGGCACCCCGGGCCGTGACGTCATCGCCGGCTTCGGTGGGGACGACCGCATCACCGGCCGCGGCGGGCACGACGTCGTCTGCGGCGGCCGCGGTGACGACGTGCTCCGCGCAGGTGCGGGCGACGACTCCCTCCAGGGAGGCAGGGGCAAGGACCTGCTCCGTGGAGGCCTCGGCCGCGACCGCCTCGTCGGCGGCATGGGCCAGGACCGGCTCCGAGGAGCGGGCGGCGACCAATGCTTCGGAGAAGCCAGCGGCGACGAGGTCCGCTGCTGACGGCTGACCGCACTGCTCACTGCTCACAGCGTCATGGGGACTGGTCGTTCGAACGACCAGTCCCCATGACGTCTCGTTGTCGGTCATCGGTGCCACAGTGGTGGCATGCGCCTCGGGACCGCGATGAAGGACAGCGTCGAGACCCAGCCGCGCCGTTTCTACGACGGCGGCGTGCTGGCGATCGGCGACCGGATCGGCCTGCCTCCGGACCCTGGTGCCGATCCGCGGATCGTGCTGGAGCGGCACCTCGACGACCGCCTCGAGACCTTCAGCCTGGAGCGCCGGATCGCCTATCGCGACCGGCACCTCGGCGAGATCCTGGTGCCCGCGTCGCCCGACTTCCGCACCGATCTGACCTCGACGCCGGCGCTCTTCACCTGGCTGGTGCCCAAGACCGGGGCGCACCTCCCGGCAGCGCTGGTGCACGACGCGCTGGTGGCGGGCGGCGGCGATCCGTCCTACACCTCGACCGACGGCCACGACATCAACCGGGTCGAGGCCGACCGGGTGTTCCGCGACGCGATGGCCGACACCGGCACCGGGGTCGTGCGCCGTTGGATCGTCTGGGCAGCCGTCACCGCGGCCACGATCTTCGTCAGGGACGGCCTGCCCTGGACGCCGCTGCTCAACTGGCTGCACCGCATCGGAGCTGGTGCGTCCCTGGCGCTGATCGTCTACCTCGGCTACAGCGCGACCGGCGACCTCTTCGACCGCGACTGGCCGCTGGCGGCGGCGTTGCCGTGGATGGGGGACCGCGTCTGGTGGCTGGAGGTCCTCGGCGGGCTGGCCGGCGCGATCGTGATCCCGCTGGCGCTGAGCCTGCTGTGGGGCCGCTTCCTGCTGGCCGGCGTCATCGGCTGCGTCACGCTCGCCGTGCTGCTGCACGTCACCGTCGGACTGGTCGCGATCTCGCTGACCTACCTCTCCCTCGAGCGCCTGGCTCGTTGGTCACCGAACCTGGCCCGCGTGCTCGCGCTCCTCGTGATGGTGGCCGCACTCGTGGGCTTCGTCCGGCTCAGCTTCGACTGAGGCCGACCTCGGCAAGCCAGCGGGCGGCAAACGTGTCGCGCGGCAGGTCGGCGGTGATCAGGTCGATACCGGTGTGGAACGCAAGCACCAGCAGTCCCAGCGCGCCGAGCCCGACGAGCGTGCCCTTGATCCGCTCCGGCACCCAGTCGCGCGCCTCGCGCATCCGGTGCCACCAGCCGGCCACCGACGCGGCGACGATCGCCGAGACGATGCTGGCGAGGACGGCGCCGAGAACGGTTCCCATCAGGTCGAGGCGCGAGCTGAGGATCGTGGCCGTGGCCGCGGCAACGGCGCCGGCGACGAGCTGGGGGAGGGAGATCTCGAGGGCGGATCGTCGGCTGGTGGATTCAGTCACCTTGGTACGACGACCGGCGCTGCTCACATGTTCCGCACCGTGAGGCGACTCACGCCGCCGTACCGCAAGCTCAGCGCAGTGAGTAGGTCGCCAGCGAGACGCCGACGTAGTGGGTCACGAACGCCAGGATCGTGAAGGTGTGGAACACCTCGTGGAAGCCGAACCAGCGCGGCCACGGGTTGGGGAACTTGGTGCCGTAGACGATGCCACCGAGGGTGTAGAGCCCACCGCCGGTGGCGACGAGCACGATCACCGCGGTGCCGACACCCGCCTCGTAGTTGGCCGCGGCGCCGGCGACGAAGTCGCCGAAGAAGAAGACCGGCGCCCAGCCGAGCGCCATGTAGATGGGGGCCGAGAGCCAGCGCGGCGCGCCCTTCCAGAAGACCTTCATCGCCACGCCGCCGATGGCGCCGCCCCAGACGAGCGCGAGCATCGCCCAGCGGTCGGTCCCCTCGAGGAGCAGCAGGGCGAACGGGGTGCACGAGCCGGCGATCAGCAAGAAGATGTTGGAGTGGTCGAAGCGCTTGAGTCGCGAGTGCACGGTCGGCGACCAGGTGCCGCGGTGGTAGACCGCGGAAACGGTGAACAGCACCAGCGCCGTGGCCGCGAAGACGGCCGAACCGATCCGGGTCGTGGCGTCCGGGGAGAGCACGACCAGCACGACGCCGGCGGCGAGCGTCAGCGGTGCGGTGGCCAGGTGCAGCCAGCCGCGCAGGCGAGGCTTCACGTCGGCCATGACCTCTTCGACACGCTCGGAGAGCTCGTCGAAGCGATCGCGCAGGATGTCGTTCATTGGGACAACGTACTTGGGGGCAGGTCAGAAGTCAGGTCTTCGGGATCAGGATCACTGCGACACTCCGGATACCGGGCACGGCTACGATCGCCGAGTGGCGAAGTTGAGGGACGCAGTGCGTCGGGTGCTCTACCCGGCCTACGAGCACCGAGTGGTGAAGTTCCTCCCGTCCGATCGCATCCCCCAGCACATCGGCGTGATGCTCGACGGCAACCGCCGTTGGGCGAAGGCCGTCGGCCTCGACACCGCCGGCGGTTACCAGGCCGGCGCCGACAACATCTTCCCGCTCCTCGGCTGGTGCGAGGAGGTGGGCGTCAAGGTCGTCACGCTCTGGCTGCTGTCCAGCGACAACCTCACCAACCGCCCCGCGGAGCAGATGACCGGCCTGCTGAAGATCATCGAGGGAGCGGTCGAGTCGCTGGCCGCGCAGCGCAGGTGGCGCATCCACCCGGTGGGTGCGCTCGACCTGCTCCCGGCCGGCACTGCGGAGATCCTCAAGCAGGCCGAGGACGAGACCCGCGACATCGACGGCATCCTGGTCAACATCGCCGTCGGGTACGGCGGTCGCCGCGAGATCGCGGATGCCGTGCGCTCGCTGCTCCAGGAGCACGCCGCCCAGGGCACCTCGCTCGACGAGCTCGCCGACGTGATCGATGTCGAGCACATCGCCGCCCACCTCTACACCAAGGGCCAGCCCGACCCCGACCTCGTCATCCGCACCTCCGGCGAGCAGCGCCTCGGTGGGTTCCTGCTCTGGCAGAGCGCCAACTCGGAGTTCTACTTCTGCGAGGCGCTCTGGCCGGACTTCCGGCGGGTCGACTTCCTGCGTGCCATTCGTGCGTACGCCGAGCGCGAGCGTCGCTTCGGCTCCTGATCCACCTCCGCGGCGGGCGGGTGCGCGTCGCCGTACCAACGAAACATTCCGTTCACCCCGCGTTCTGGCGTGTCGCTCCGAATCGGTTGATTCGCGGCGTACTTTTTGAGCATCGGCGGGTGGGGAAGCCCGCGGAATCGGAAGGCGCAGATTGACTCACGCGGCGTTTCTAGGAGCCTCCCGGTCCATGCATTGAACTGGACCGGGTGAAGGCGTTCGCGCCGGTCCGTGAGGGGTAGTCCACAGTGGCCTCAAGCGCTACGAAGAACCGCACCTATGTCCTCGACACCAGCGTCCTGCTGGCCGACCCCGGCGCCCTCAAACGGTTCGCGGAGCACGAAGTCGTGCTCCCGGTCGTGGTGATCACCGAGCTCGAGGGCAAACGGCACCACCCCGAGCTGGGCTTCTTCGCCCGGTCAGCACTGCGGATGCTCGACGAGCTGCGCGTGGAGCACGGCCGACTCGATCGGCCCATCCCGGTGGGGGAGGAAGGCGGCACGATCCGCGTCGAGCTCAACCACACGGACTCCGCCTCGCTGCCGTCCGGCTTCCGGCTCGGCGACAACGACACCCGGATCCTCGCGGTGGCGCGCAACCTCGCCAACGAGGGCAACGACGTCACCCTGGTCTCCAAGGACCTGCCGCTGCGGATCAAGGCGTCGGCCGTCGGGCTCGACGCGCAGGAGTACCGCGCCGAGGCGATCAGCGACTCCGACACCGGCTACACCGGGATGTCCGAGGTCGAGGTGACCTCCGGCGAGCTCGACGAGCTCTACGACGACGGCGTGCTCGACCTCGAGGCCGCGCGCGACCTGCCGTGCCACAACGGGCTGGTCCTGCTCTCCGACCGGGGTACGGCGCTGGGTCGCATGGGTCCCGACAAGCAGGTCCACCTCGTGCGCGGCGATCGGGAGGCGTTCGGCATCCACGGCCGCTCGGCCGAGCAGCGGATCGCGCTCGAGATGCTGCTCGACCCGGAGGTCGGCATCGTGTCGCTCGGCGGTCGCGCCGGCACCGGCAAGTCGGCGCTCGCCCTGTGCGCCGGGCTCGAGGCCGTGATGGAGCGACGCCAGCACAAGAAGGTCGTCGTCTTCCGCCCGCTGTTCGCGGTCGGCGGCCAGGAGCTCGGCTATCTCCCCGGCTCCGAGTCGGAGAAGATGAGCCCCTGGGGCCAGGCGGTCTTCGACACCCTCGGCGCGCTCACCACGCCCGAGGTGATCGACGAGGTGATGGACCGCGGCATGCTCGAGGTCCTGCCGCTCACCCACATCCGCGGCCGGTCCCTGCACGACGCGTTCGTGATCGTCGACGAGGCGCAGTCGCTGGAGCGCAACGTGCTGCTCACGGTGCTCTCGCGCATCGGCGCCAACTCCAAGGTGGTGCTGACCCACGACGTGGCGCAGCGCGACAACCTCCGGGTCGGTCGGCACGACGGCGTCGTGGCGGTCATCGACAAGCTCAAGGGGCACCCGCTGTTCGCCCACGTCACGCTCACCCGCTCCGAGCGCTCGCAGATCGCCGCCCTGGTGACCGAAATGCTGGAGAACGCCAGCATGTGAAACGTGTCGATCCGCCCCTGGGTCCGGGGGCGGATCGACCACGCGTGAGACAGATGTGTCAATTGTGGCGAATGGGGCCAATGAGGCATGTGACTTTGCCCGTTCCGTTTGCACGCCCCCGCTTCGTCCTGCAAGGTTGCTCGTGATCGTTTCGTGACCTTGAGGCCGCTTCCCCCGGCGGCCGTCACGTCCCCCGCACCACGCACGACTGCCCTCCGCCCGTTGCGGGAGAGCAGCCCCCGCCGTCTATCCGTGAGATCTCCCCCTGTGACGAAGTCCGACAAGTACGTCCCGAAGCACCTCGCCCCCGGCAAGCACAAGGCACTGAAGTCCGCTCCCCAGCGAGCCCTGCGCAACTCCGTGTTCTTCACCGGAGTCGCCGCCGTGGCAACGGGTCTTGTCGTCTCCAACGGCGTGCTCGGCACTCCGGCCGGTACGGCGGCAGGCGATCTCGCAGCGGCTGCGGTCCATGGCACCGACTCGGTCGCGACGGACGCCGCTCTCGAACAGCGCGCCGAGACCGCGATCGTCTCCCGCTCGGATCGTCGCGGCTCCACCGACGCCCGCAAGGTCGCCGCGCTCTCGGCCGGCAAGGGACCGGCCGTCACCCGCACCGAGGACCTCTCCACCGGCGACCCGCGCGACATCGCCCGCGCCCTGCTGCCCGAGTTCGGCTTCGGCGACTCGGAGTTCAGCTGCCTCGACTCGCTCTACGAGAGCGAGTCCGGCTGGCGCGTCAACGCCGACAATCCGTCCTCCTCTGCCTACGGCATCCCGCAGGCGCTCACCCAGCTGCACGCGCTGCCCGCCGACTACATGACCTCGGCCGAGTCGCAGATCCGCTGGGGCCTGGACTACATCCAGGACACCTACGGCACCCCCTGCGGCGCCTGGTCGTTCAAGTCCGGTCACGGCTGGTACTGAGCCGGCGCGCTCACCCTCCTGCACGCCTGGCCGCCGGCGAGCCCGGAGTCGGGAACCAGCGCCAGATAGCGGCGGTCTGCGCCAGCGTCCACGTGGAGTTGCACACCCAGTAGCAGAGGAGCGCGACGGGGACGACGCCTGCGGTGACGAGCAACCCGACCGCCGACAGGGCGGGCATCAGGCGGTAGGTGCTGGCGATCGCCTCGGGGAGATCGTCCATCGAGGTGTTCTGCGCGACGAAGTACTTCTGGGTCACGTATGACAACGCCGCTGCCGCCAGCGCCATCCCGGCCACGACTGCCAGGTGCGTCGCCCCAGCGCCGAGGTAGCCGCGCTCGGCCAGCGGGACCCCGAGCAGGGTCGCGGCACCGAGGGATGCGACGAGGTCCGGGCCCATCGCCCCCACCGAGGAACCGCCGGCGACGTCCGCGAGCAGGTGGTAGAGCGAGAGCCAGATCGGCAGCTGGACCAGCATCGGCAGGCAGCCCAGTCGGGACACGCCGTGCTCGCTGGAGATGGCGCGGCGCTCGGCCATGAGCTCGCGTACCCCCTCAGCGTCCTTGCGATCCCGGAAGCGATCACTGAGCTCCTTGAGATGCGGCTTGGCGCGGGCCGAGGCGTGGGCGAGGCGCACGCCGTGGACGACGAGCGGCAGGAGCAGCAGGCGTACGGCGACGACGACCGCCGCAATGCAGATCAGCCAGGTGAGTCCGGCGTCGGGGTCGGCGCCGAGCCAGGTCAGGCTGTCGTGGGCGGCCGCGACGACCGCGGCGAGGCCATGCGAAATGGGGTCGAGAACAGACATGGGTGCTCCTGGAGGATGGTGAGTGGTCGGGCTGATGGGTCGCCAGGAAGGCGACGGATCAGCCGACCTCAGGAGCGCGCGGGCGCACAGGGTGGCGAGCGGTGTCGGTGACGCGCGCGGCGAGGAACGACGGTGCGTCCTCCGCGCCGCCGAACGGCCCGGCGCGCGGCCCGTCCAGCAGGGCCATGAAGCGGCGACCGGGCGCCACGATGGCGGCGACCAGGGCCGCGACCGCGGTCAGCATCACGACCGAGGAGGCGTCGCCACTCGTGGCCGACAACGACGGCACCAGCAGCGCGAGTGCGCTGCTCACCATGACAACCAGGGCGAGCCGGGTGTGCTCTGCAGCGTCAACCATCCGGGCCATGCCCGAGAGCGTACGCCGCACTACTGGCCGAGGTAGGGGTGCAGTCGGTTCGGCAACGCCACGGGGATGCCCTCGAGAAGGACCTTCGAGCCGAGTGGCTCCGACCCCAGGCATCGCGACGACTCGAGCGCCGGCACGTCCTCGATCTGGGCGTACGTCAGTGGCGCCTCGGGGACGGGCAGCCCCAGCGAGACCTCGACGGTGTCGCGTCGCGTGCTCGTGAGTCGGGCGGTGATCGTGCCGCCCTCGACCGGGATCCTCAGGGTTGCCTCGGTCTGCCGGCCGGCCCCGCAGGCTGCCCACGTCAAAACCCAGTCGCTGTCCTCCACGACTTGGCTCACTGCCGCTCGGGTGGACGCGGCCTGCACCTCCACGCTCGCTCCGCCGGTCAACGCCGCTCGCCAGGTGTCGCCGGTTCTGAGTCCCAGCTCGGTGACGTTGATCCCGGCGCCTGCGGCCGCGAGCAGCGGGTCGGCGAGGATCTGCTCCATGAGCGCGTTCTCCTCGTCGCTCAATGAGTCTCGCTGCCAGGGATCGAAGTCGTCGAGCGACGGGCTCGCCCCGTCACCCGGATACGGGTCGAAGGGCAGGTCGGTCGGTGGTTCGTTGAGCTGGCCCGCGGCCAGACAGGTCTCGTCAAGTGCGACGGGCGTCGTCGACGGCCAGGACCCGTCCAGGTGGTGCGGGACCTGCAGCGAGACGCCGGCTGCCGGCCCCTCCACGGTGAGCTCGGCCAGCACGGAGTCGTCGAGGTCCTCGCCCTTGGTCAGGACGGCGGTGTAGCGCGGATCTTCTGCGCACGCCACCGAGGCGAGCGTCCATCCGGATTCCAGGGCGGCCGCGATCTCGAGCCGCGCGACCTTCGCGGGTGCGAGGCCGGGGTACTCCGTGGACCGGGAACCCGCATCGCGCAGCACGTTGGCGCCGCCGTACTCCTGGGACGGGAAGGTCAGGCCCGTGGGCGCGGCCCACGGGTCACGCGAGGCATTGAAGGCTCGCTCGACGTCGACGCCGGTCGTCTGCAGCTCCGTCGAGGTCGAGCTGCAGCCGGCGAGCAGCAACGCGAGTCCGGCGAGTGGAAGAAATCTCACTTCGGGACCACCGTGAACCATGGCTCGGTCATCGGCCCGGCGAGATCGAGAGGTGAGGCCGGGTTGCCGAAGGGCAGCTCGCCCTTGACGTACTGGTCTCGTGTCACGTGCACGGTCTCTCCATTGCCCGGGTTGTAGACCGTCAGCCTGTCACCCTCGACTCCCGTCACCAGGACGACGTGACCCGGCAGGACCGAGTTGCCGACATACATCGGCACCGAGTGGCCGTTCTCCACGGCGGCCGTCAGGGTCTGATAGCTCGAGCGCCGGTCGTCCGGGTCCACGGTGTCCACTTCGTATTCGGTGCCCGGAACTCCCGATCCGCCCTCGGCGGACATCTCGTTGGCGACCGCCCAGGGCGCCGTACCGATCTCGTTGCGATACGGCCATTGCCGATCACCGTCACGATCATGCGCCGCGTTGGTGCGGTCGTGCATCTGCTCGGCCTCGTCGCCGAAGCGTCGGCTTCGAGCATCCGCGGCCGACTCGCCCTCGCGCGGGGGATCCGTCTCACCGGTCTCGGGGTTGTAGCCCGTGGTGATCCACATGGCGTAGGCCGGGTCGTTGAGCATGCGCGCCATCACGAGCGACGAGGAGCCGCATGTGGTGCTGTCGGGCTGCACGAGCGGATGTGTCGTCGGGTCGAGGCCGTCGAGCTGTTCGTCGGACAGCCCGTGCAGGCGCTTGAGGTAGTTGGCGAGCGCTGCGCCGGTGAGGCCGGAGGCGACGCCGGCCAGGATCCAGGCCCGCTCGGCGTCGCTGTCGGCTGCCGCCAACGCCGCCGCCAGTGCAGCCTTCTCCTCGGCGCTCAGCGTGCCGAAGGCGAGGTTGTAGCGGGCGATGACGTCGCCGGCGAGCGGCCCGTCGTGGTCCTCCCACTCGCTGACTGCGTCGATGGGGGACGCACCCTCCGGCACGGCCTGCGGGAGGTCGATCTGGTCCATGGCGGTGACGACCGCCTCCTTGCACACCGCGTGGGCGTCGGATGCGTCCTCATAGGCACCGATCAGGTCCTGGATGGCCTTGATCGCCGACTCGACGATGCCGGCCAGCTTGTCCGCCAGCGCAAACGGATTGAGGTCGCCCCAACTGATCTCGAGGTAGCCGCTGAGCTCATCGAAGGCATTCTCGTGGCGAGAGCGGGCGTCGGTCATGCTCGTTGCCAGCGTGGTGAGAGCCGTGGCGACCTCGTCGGCCGCCGGTCGGATGGTGTCGCCACGGGCCGCGAAGGCGCTGACGGATGAGCGGAACGAGTCGCCCGATGCACCTTGCCACTTGTCGGTCGTCATGTGGGTGCGGAGGTCGTCCAGGGCGTCCTGGCCGCGACCGGCGCTGCGGCCCAGGACCGACCAGTCCGTGGCCGCATCCCGGACGGTGTCCGGGTCCGGCGGAGGCGGCGTGCGCGCGATGGTGACGGCTTCGCCGACCGCGTCCACGATGGTTTGTGCTGCGTCCCACGGCGGCCACAGGTCGATGTTGCTCAGGTCGATCACGACCGCGCGCAGCTTGTTCAGGACGTCATCGAGTGAGGGCATTGAACTCTCCCGCGCGGTTTCCGTCGCTGTTCTCGAAGTCGGTGATGCACTCCTCCATGCCCACGCGGTGCTCCTCGAGCACGGCGAGGACGACGTCGAGCACGCCCAGCATGTCGCTCGCGGCGTCGCGGACCGTGGCGGAGGCGTCGTCGAGGTCGTGGGCGCCGGCGTCGTCGCAGTCGTTGCGGGCGGCGCGGAACTCGTCAGCGGCGTCTTCGCCGTACGTCGTCCATGTCGCTCGCATCGCGGTCGGCCTGAGTTCGATCACGCAGGACTTGTGCCCACGCTCGGCCCACGGGAAACCGACCGGGCCTCAGCTGTGGACGGCGGGCTCGACGGTCTTCACCATCACGCAGTTCTTCAGGCCCTTGGGTCGGTCGTAGGTGAACCCGAGCCGCTCGTAGAGGCTGCGCGTGCCGTTGTAGAGGAACGACGACGACATCTTCTTCGTCTGGTCGGTCAGGTCGTGCGGGTAGCCCTCGACCACCCCGCCGCCGGCCTCGGCGATCAGGTCCAGCGCACCCCGGATCGCCAGCTCCGTGATGCCCTGCCGGCGATAGCGCTTGTCGATGAAGATGCAGGTCAGGCGCCAGTCGGGGTCGGCGGACTTGGTGGCGTCGTACTGCTTGCGGTGGTGGATCGTCGGCAGCTCCACCGGCGTGCCGAACTCGCACCAGGCGATCGCCTCGTCACCGTCGAAGACCAGCGCCGCGTGCGCCCGACCAGCTTCGACGTACCCACGCTTGAGCGCCCGGTTCGCCTCGGCCCCCTGGCCGCGCTCCGGCCCGTCGGGGTGGAACCAGATGCACCAGCAGCCGCCGAAGATGCCGCCGTGGCGGACCACGAGGTCGTCGAAGGCCGGCCAGGTCTCTGCTCTGAGCGCCTTGATCTCGTACGGCGAAGCGTCGGTCATGCTCCGAGGCTAGAACGAACTAGCGAGCCTCGAACACCGTGACGTGGCCGGCATACTCCCGCTCGCCCTCGAAGGGCGGCAGCACGAGGCCCTCGTTGGACGAGTCGAGGTAGGCCTGGGCCGTGGCGTGGTCGGGGAACACCGCGCGGGTCTCGAGGTCGTGACGCCGGACGTCGGCGAAGCGCCGACGCAGGACGGACTCGCCGGTCTCGCTGCTGAACTGGGTGATGTCGGGCTTGCCGCCGGCCTCGATGCGCAGCTCGGCCAGGTGGTCGTTGCCGTTGGTGACGGCGACGAAGGTGCCACCGGGGCGAAGCACGCGGCGGACCTCGTTGAGGGCCCGCTCCAGGTCGCGGACGTGGTAGAGCATCCAGCCGGCGTAGACCACGTCGAAGGCGGCGTCGTCGAACGGGAGGTAGCAGATGTCGGCCTGGCGGGCATCGACGCCACGGGCGGCGGTGAGCTCGACGAAGCGCTCGGAGAAGTCGGTCGCGACCAGCGTGACGCCGGGCAGGGCGTTGATCCGCTCGGCCATGATGCCGGTGCCGCAACCGACCTCGAGGATGTGGGCGTCGCCGACGAGAGCGCGATCGATCGCGTTCAGCGCCTCGTTGACCGGGTCGAGCCCGTCGGCGGTCGGCTGCCACACGGAGCGGCGGGTCTCGAGGTTGCCCTCGGTGGCGTACTGCTCGCGGACGTAGTCCGGATCGTTGAGCTGGCTCATGGGTGAGTCATCCGTTCCACATCGAGGGCGTCGTCGAGCTGCTGTTCGGTGAGCTCGCCGCGTTCGACGTATCCCATCGCGAGGACGGTATCTCGGATCGTGGTGTTGTCCTTCAATGCCTGCTTCGCGATCTTGGCCGCCTCCTCGTAGCCGAGGTGCTTGTTGAGCGGCGTCACGACGCTGGGGGACGACTCGGCATAGGCGCGCATGCGGTCGGCGTCGGCGGTGATGCCGTCGACGCAGCGCTCGGCGAGCAGGGTCGTCGAGGTCGACAGGATGCGGATCGACTCGAGCAGGTTGCGGGCGATCACCGGCATCTGCACGTTGAGCTCGAAGCTGCCGCTCGCGCCCGCCCACGCCACGGCCGCGTCGTTGCCGATGACCTGTGCGCACACCATCAGCGTCGCCTCGGGCAGCACCGGATTGACCTTGCCCGGCATGATGCTCGACCCCGGCTGGAGGTCGGGCAGATGGATCTCGGCGAGCCCGGTCGTCGGTCCGGACGAGAGCCAGCGCAGGTCGTTGCAGATCTTGGTCAGGCCGACCGCGATCGTGCGCAGCACGCCGGACAGCTCGACGAGCGAGTCGCGGGTGCCCTGCGCCTCGAAGTGGTTGCGCGCCTCGGTGAAGTCCTGTCCGGTCTCGTCGGCCAGCGCCGTGATGACCGCAGTCGCGAAGCCGGGGGGAGTGTTGATGCCCGTCCCGACGGCGGTGCCGCCGAGGGGGAGCTCGCGGACGCGGGGGAGTACGGCGCCGAGTCGCTCTGCGGCGTACGCCACCGTGGCGGCGTAGCCGCCGAACTCCTGGCCGAGCATCACCGGGGTCGCGTCCATCAGGTGCGTGCGCCCGGCCTTGACGAGCCCCTTGAACTCGACCGCCTTGGCGGACAGCGACGCCTCGAGCGTCGCCAGCGCCGGCAGGAGGTCCTCGACGACCGCCAGGGTCGCGGCGACGTGGATGGCGGTCGGGAAGGTGTCGTTGGAGGACTGCGAGGCATTCACGTGGTCGTTGGGGTGAATGCCCTCTCCGGTGAGCGAGGCGAGGACCTCGTTCATGTTCATGTTGGAGCTCGTGCCGGAGCCGGTCTGGAAGACGTCGAGCGGGAAGGCGTCGAGGTGCTCGCCCGCGGCGACGCTTGCGGCTGCGTCGGAGATCGCGGTCCCCTGCTCGGCGGTGATCACCTCGAGGTCGGCGTTGACGCCGGCCGCAGCGCCCTTGACCAGCGCGAGAGCCCGGACCAGCCGGGGCTCCAGCACCGTGCCGCTGATCGGGAAGTTCTCGATCGCGCGCTGGGTCTGCGCCCGCCAGAGGGCAACGGCTGGGACCTCGATGTCGCCGAGGGAGTCGTGTTCGGTGCGGGTCTCACTCATGGCTCCGACGCTACCCGTGATGCCGGGCCGGTGATTGCTGACGACCGGGGCGTCACCACGCTGACCCCGGCGTTCGCTGCCTACTACCGCGACGAGCTGTCCTAACCCTGGCCGTGTCCGGACGTGCCGATGCGACCCGTCGATCATCTCGGTGTACGGCGCGGGGGGCGTCGTGCTGCTGGGCAGAGGCGCGGCCGGGGCAATGGCCAACGCCCTTCTAGAGGTGATCCACGAGTCGCATGCGGTTTGCATCTCCTCGTCGCACCCAAAGCATGCGCCATCAGTCCTGGCGGGGAGACCAGAAGATCGCGCTGAGTGGGCTAGGAGTTTGGGGGGGTGTTGGAACCACTCTGCGAGCCCTCTTGACGGCTGTCAAGCACTTCCGTCATCAAACGTCCAGATATCCCCCATCTGGCCTACGATGTGGTCATGAACCCCACGGCTGGGACTGTCACTCGCACTCGAGAGACCAAGGCCGATGCTCGTCGCGACCAGCTCGCCGAGTCCGCGCTGATGACGCTCGGTGAGCGGGGCTACGCCAAGACGTCCCTGCGGGAGATCGCCCAGAACTCACTGTTCTCGCACGGCGTCCTGCACTACTACTTCGACAACAAGATCGAGCTGATCACCTACTGCGTGCGCTACTACAAGGCGCAGTGCGTGACTCGCTACGACGAGATCGTGGCCACCTCGACCACCGCCGACGAGCTGCGCATCCGCTTCGCCGACAAGCTCGTCGAGACGCTCACCGACGAGCCGCAGATGCACCGGCTGTGGTACGACCTGCGCACCCAGGCGATGTTCGAGGTCGAGCTGCGCCAGGCGGTGCTCGAGATCGACAAGTCGCTCGAGATGATGATCTGGCGGGTCATCACCCGCTTCGCCGAGCTGTCGGGAGCAGAGCCGACCCTCGATGCCGCTACGACCTACGCGCTGCTCGATGGCGTCTTCGAGAAGGCGCTCCTCGAGCACCTGACCGACACCGGCACCGCCCTGCCGACGCTGCACACGCGGGCGTGGAGCCTGCTGCCCTCGCTGATCTCGACCTGACGGGGCGCGGCTAGCCGTTCTTCAAACGCGCCTTGACGTCGGTCTTGAGCACCTTGTCGACCTTCGAGCGTGGCAGGTCGTCCCAGACCTCGATCTGCTTGGGGGCCTTGACCGAGCCGAGGCGTGACTTCACGAAGGCGGTCAGCTCGGCCGCGTCGATCGTGTGTCCCGCCGCCGGCTGGATCACCGCGACCACGCGCTCTCCCCACTTGTCGTCGGGGAGTCCGACGACGGCGCAGTCCTGCACGGCCGGGTGCGCGCTGACGGCTTGCTCGACCTCGCTGGAGTAGACGTTGAGGCCGCCGGTGATGAACATGTCCTTGGCGCGATCGACGATGTGCAGGAAGCCGTCGGGATCGAGGAAGCCGATGTCCCCGGTGTGCAGCCAACCGTTGCGCAGCGCCTCGGCGGTGGCCTCGGGATTCTTGTAGTAGCCCTGCATCACCAGCGACGACCGCGCGCAGATCTCGCCGCGCTCACGGGCAGGCACCGGCCGGTCCTGGTCGTCCATGATCGCCACGGTGACCAGGGGAGCGGGTCGACCGACGGCGGAAAGTCGCTCGCGGCGTACGGCGCCGTGCTCGTCGACGTGGTCCGCCGGCGGCATCATCGCGATCATCATCGGCGCCTCCGTCTGGCCGAAGAGCTGAGCCATCACCGGCCCGATCCTCGTGATCGCCTCCTCGAGGCGTACGGCGGACATGGGCGCTGCGCCGTACCAGAAACAGCGCAGGCTGCCGAGGTCGGTCTCGTCGAGCTCGTCGGCCGCGAGCACCATGTAGATCAGCGTGGGCGGCAAGAACGTGTGGGTGACCCGGTGCTCGGCGATGAGGGACAGGAAGGCGTGCACGTCGGGGGAGCGCATGATCACGATCTCCCCACCGCTGGCCAGGATCGGGAAGCACAGCACGCCGGCCGCGTGGGTCAGCGGCGCGAGCGCGAGGTAGACCGGGCGGTCGCCGAACGGGTAGCCCATCAGCGTCAGCGCGGTCATCGTCTCGAGGTTGCCGTGGCTGAGCATCACACCCTTCGGCCGGCCCGTCGTGCCGCCGGTGCCGACGAGCATCGCCAGGGTGTCGGCCGGTGGTACGGGTGTGGCGGGGGTGGTGCTCGGCCGGCCCGACTCGAGGCTGTGCTCACTCAAGAAGTCGGACCAGCCGAGGACGGTGGGGTCGGCGTCACCTGGTGAGACGTCGTCGTCGAGCCGGATCCACGAGTGCACGCGAGGAAGGTCGCCGCGGATCGCCTCGACGAGCGGTGCGAAGGCGGCCTGGAAGATGACGACCTCGCAGTCGAAGAGGTCGAGGAGCTCGCGGTTCTCGCCCGCCTCGTTGCGCGGGTTGATCGGGCACCAGACCGCGTCGGCGCGGCTGATCCCGAAGACGCAGGTGAAGGCGAGTGGATCGTTGGCGGAGATGATCGCGACCTTGTCGCCGGGTGCGATGCCTCGGGCCCTGAGGCTGCCGGCGATGCGGTGCGACGCGTCGACCACCTCGGCGTACGACGTGGAGATGCCGTCGGTGGTCAGGCAGGGCGCGGCCGGGGACAGGCTGGCGCCCTTGTCGAGATAGTCGACGAGTCGCACCCGGGTCGCCTCACATCCCCATTCCGCCGTCGACCGGCAGTCCGGCGCCGGTCACGAAGCGGGAGGCGTCGGAGGCGAGGAAGACGACCGCGTCGGCCATGTCCTCGACCGTGCCGAGGCGGCCGGCGGGGGTCAGCTCGATGACGGCGCCGACGGCTTCCTCGGCACTGCCGAAGAGGCCGATCTCGGCCACGTCGTTGGCGAGTCCCGCACCCATGGCCGTCGGCACGAGGCCCGGATAGATGCAGTTGACCCGGACGCCGGTGCCGAGCTTGCCGGCCTCCATGGCCGCCACCTTGGTCAGCCGGTCGACGGCCGACTTGGTCGCGCTGTAGATCGCGATCCCCGGGAAGGCGATGGTCGCGGCGACCGAGGCGACGTTGATGATCGAGCCGCCCTTGCCGGCGGCGCCACCGGGGCGCATCGTGCGCAGCCCGTGCTTGAGGCCGAGAGCGGTGCCGAGGACGTTGACGTCGAGCATCTTGCGGATCTGGAGCCGGACGAACGCGTGCCCGTCACCGAGGGCCGCGGCGGTGTCGGCGCCGGAGTCCTGGACGTCGGCGATCATCACCTTCGCTCCGGCCGCGGCGAGCGCCTTGGCCATTCCCTCGCCCAGTCCCTGGGCGCCACCGGTCACCAGGGCGGTGCGATCGGTGAGATCAAAGCCGCTCATCGGTTCTCCTACGAGGTCGGCAATTGTGGTTGCTCTTCACTCTTGGAGAGGCCTTGACGAGTGTCAAGACTTTGCCGGAGGCGTTGTCAGAACGGTGAGGTGGCGGCCCTTGCGACATACAGGTAGAACGTCTCCGGCCGGTCCTGGAGCAGCACGTCGTGTGCCTGTTCCTCGGCGTCGGCGAAGACGGCGCGCATCGCGGCGAGCAGCTCCGGCTCGGCCGACGCGGACCAGATTGCCAGCACGCCGCCCGGATTGAGCAGGTCGCCGCAGCGGCTGAGGAACGACTGCTCGTAGACCCGCGCGTTGTCGTCGTGGACGAGGTAGCCCGGGCCGTTGTCGACGTCGAGCAGGATCAGGTCGTACGTCGAACGCGCCTCCGCGATCGCCATCAGGATGTCCGCATTGATGATCTTGAGCCGCCGGTCCGCGAGCAGCGCCGGCCCGTGGGGGACTGTGCCGTTGCGCATCCACCCGACCAGGGACTCCTCGATCTCGACGACCAGCACCCGCTCCACGCGGGTGTCGGCGAGCACCCGCCCGGCCGTGAAGCCCAGCCCGAGGCCGCCGACGACGACATCGCGGGGATCGGGCACGAGGTCGAGAGCGGCCGCGGCCAGCGCGATCTCGGTGCCGGTCTCGAGGGTGTCCATCACGAAGACGCCGTTGACGCGCAGCTCCAGCACGTCCGGGCCCTCGGAGGTGCGCCGGCGCAGCACCACCTCGCCGCGCTCGGTCTCCGCCCGGGCCACCTCCACGACCGCCACATCACCGTCCATGCCGGCCATCCAACCCCGGCCCGACGCCAGGGTCGATCTGGGGGTGGTGCCCGAGGCGGGCTCGGCGGCATCCGACCTCGCGTGGGTCGCATGGCTTTCGTGCTCAGTCGAACCGCCCGTGGTGTCGTTCCTGGCGCTCGGCTTCGCGATGGTGGTCTCGATCTGGAAGCCGTGGGGACGCACCCGGTGGGGGCGCCGCGACTGACCTCTCGGGCGGCGCGTCGATTCGACGATCTCGCTGCAGGTCCTCGACGGACGGCTCGAGCGCCGGCCCTCTCCGCTCGACGCGCGCCGTCGAGGATCGCTCGTCGGCGTACCCGCGTAGCGCCTCTTTCGGGCAGACCCCTCACCTCGCCCGCGCCCGCCCTGCGTCCGACGATGTGGCCGCCGCCTCGTCGGACGTTGCGCGGGACGTCCGACGTGTCGGTAGCCCGGGCCACCGCCTCGTCGGACGTCGCGGCGGACGTCCGACACGGCGGTTGCCTGATCGTCGGACGCAAGTCTGTCCACAGACTGCGATTGGGGTCTGGTACGCCGCATCGCGCCGTCGCAGGCTCGTGACATGGACCCACAAGCCGACCGAGTGGACGAGCGTGCTGAAGGCGATGAGCTCCGCCGCCGACGGATCGCCAAGGCCGTCGCTCTCGCCGCCGAGCAGGGTGGCGTGATCAGCCGACCACAACTCCTTGGTCTCCGGGTGTCGCGAGGCCAGATCCGCGCCAACATTTCCGCTGGACGGTGGCGGAAGGTCCGCACTCAGGCGGTCGCGATCCACACTGGCGACCTGACCGCGCTGGGCGAGCAGTGGGCTGGCGTCCTTGAAGCCGGCCCTCGAGCCGCGCTCGACGGAGCGTCGTCCCTGATCGCGTCGGGACTGCGCAACTTCGACGAGGAATCACTGAGGATCTCGGTCCCCAAGAGTTCTCGGCGTCGACGGGCAAAGGGCCTGAACATTCACCAGACGCGGCGCTACAGAGCGTCCGACCTGATGGCGTCGGGCGTGCCGCGGACCAAGCCCGAGGTGGCTGCCGTGCACGGCGCACTCTGGGCCAAGTCGGAAAAGCAAGCGGTGCTGGTGATGACCATGGCAGTCCAACAAGGATTGACGACGGTCGATCGTCTCGGTGTGGCAGCCCTGCGCATCAAACGCGACAAGCGACGCGTGCTCATCCAGACGACGATCCTGGATCTGCTCGAGGGAGTCCGTTCGATCAGCGAGCACGAGTTCGCCCGCGAGTGCCGAGAGCGCGGGATCCCGAAGCCGAGCCGGCAGGTGCTGCGGCGGACCCATGACGGTCGCTACTTCCTCGATGTGTACTGGGAGGAGTGGGGAGTGGTCGTCGAGATCGATGGCATCCAGCACGGCTGGGTACAGAACGCGGTCTCGGACGCTCTACGCCAGAACGACGTGACCCTCACCGACGCTCTCGTCCTGCGGCTGCCCCTCCTGGGACTGCGGGTCGCTGCCGACGACTTCTTCGACCAGATCATCTCGGCGCTGACGTCGCGGGGCTGTCCGGACCTCGGCCGGATCGCCTGACCTGGCGCGCCGACGCATCGCCGTACGGTCGAGAGGTCGGCGACCGTACTGTCGGACGTTGCGCGGGACGTCCGACGAGTCGGTCGCGCGGGCAACCAGTTCGTCGGACATCCCGGCGGACGCCTGGCTCAGTCGAAGATCTCGCTGAGCCAGCTCTCCTTCTTCTTCTTGCGGTACGGCTGCTGGGCGGCCTGCGCGTAACGCTGGTCCTGCTGCTGTCGCCGGTGGTCACGTTCCTGTTCGTACGCCGACGCGATCGGCGCGGCAGGGGCAGGGGGGGGCAGGCGCGGGCTGGGAGACCGACCGCTCGATGATCTTGTCGAGCTCGCCGCGGTCGAGCCAGACGCCGCGGCACTCGGGGCAGTAGTCGATCTCGATCCCCCCGCGCTCGCTCATGGTCAAGGTGGTGCCGTCGGTGGGGCACTTCATCAGATGTCCTCCTGGGGTTGCCCTGACCAACGGGCGGCCCCGGAGCATCGTTCCGACGCGCTACTTCTCCGCCGAGCGGACGCGGATGCCCGACAGCGGCACGTTGACCGCACCGGACGGATCGGTGAAGAAGTCGTTGCCCTTGTCGTCGACCACGATGAAGGCCGGGAAGTCCTCGACCTCGATCTTCCACACGGCCTCCATGCCGAGCTCTTCGTACTCCAGCACCGACACCGAGGTGATGCAGTCCTGGGCGAGCCGCGCGGCCGGGCCGCCGATGGAGCCGAGGTAGAAGCCGCCGTGCGAGTCGCACGCCTCGGTGACGACCTTGGAGCGGTTGCCCTTCGCGAGCATGACGAGCGACCCGCCAGCTGCCTGGAACTGCTCGACGTACGAATCCATCCGGCCGGCCGTGGTCGGGCCGAACGATCCGGAGGCCATGCCCACAGGGGTCTTGGCCGGGCCGGCGTAGTAGACGGGGTGGTTCTTCAGGTAGTCGGGCATCTCCTCGCCGGCGTCGAGGCGCTCCTTGATCTTGGCGTGCGCGATGTCGCGGGCGACGACGAGCGGGCCGGTCAGGGAGAGTCGCGTCTTCACGGGATGGCGAGAGAGCTCCGCGAGGATCGCGGGCATCGGCTGGTTCAGGTCGATCTTCACGACCTCGCCCGCCGAGATCTCCTCGGAGACCCCAGCAGTTGGCATGTAGTGCGCGGGATCCGTCTCGAGCTGCTCGAGGAAGACGCCGTCGGCGGTGATCTTGCCGAGCGCCTGGCGGTCGGCCGAGCACGACACGGCGATCGCGACCGGGCAGGAAGCACCGTGGCGGGGGAGTCGCACGACGCGGACGTCGTGGCAGAAGTACTTCCCGCCGAACTGCGCGCCGATCCCGAAGGACTGCGTCAGCTTGAAGACCTCCTCCTCCAGCTCGAGGTCGCGGAAGCCGTGCGCACTCTTCGAGCCTTCGGTGGGGAGGTCGTCGAGGTAGTGCGCGGAGGCGTACTTCGCGGTCTTCATCGCATACTCCGCGCTCGTCCCGCCGATGACGACGGCGAGGTGGTACGGCGGGCACGCCGCCGTACCGAGCGAACGGATCTTCTCGTCGAGGTAGGTCAGCAGGCGCTCGGGGTTGAGGATCGCCTTCGTCTCCTGGAAGAGGAACGACTTGTTGGCCGAGCCGCCGCCCTTGGCGATGAACTGGAACTCGTACGCGTCGCCCTGGGTGGCGTACAGGTCGATCTGGGCCGGCAGGTTCGTGCCGGTGTTCCGCTC
>JBDSPC010000446.1:0-3768 GCA_039914485.1 Nocardioides sp. | reverse complement strand
AGGCCGCCCTTGACGACCTCGATGACGGTGCCCTCGACGACGCCGTCCTCTTCCTTGACCTGCTCGATGGTGCCCCAGGCGCGCTCGTACTGTGCGCGCTTCTTGGACAGGATCAGCCGGCCTTCCTTGTCCTCCTTCTGGAGAACCAGGGCCTCGACCACGTCACCCACGGAAACGACCTCTGAGGGGTCGACGTCGTGCTTGATCGAGAGCTCGCGGGACGGGATGACACCTTCGGTCTTGTAACCGATGTCGAGGAGGACCTCGTCACGGTCGACCTTGACGATGGTGCCTTCGACGATGTCGCCGTCGTTGAAGTACTTGATGGTCGCGTCAATTGCCGCGAGGAAGTCCTCTTCAGAACCGATGTCGTTGATCGCAACCTGAGGCGCGTCGTAATCGGGAAGAGCGGAGATGGTACTCGTCATAAGGGAAGTGATTCCTTGGATGGATAGAAGTCGTGCGGACACGCGCAAAGGCCGGTTTCACCACCGTTGAGGGATAGCGAGCGAGAGTCCGCTCCGTATGGAACTCAGACAGACCTCTGGCGCACCCTGAAGACTACGCGCGCGCCGCACCGCGAGTCCAACCGGGGCGCACGCCCCACCAGCCCCCACCTCCGGCGACTCTCTCGGGCCCGGCGATCCAGTGCGCGTGGAGGTCTAGACCGCAAGGGGCGGAGCGACGTCGACTTCCAGCGGTGTCACGGTCCGCGGGAAGGGTCGTCCCGGGGGCGGCCTCCAACACCGAGAAGAAGAACGTCGTGCCCACTCTCCGCACGAAACGAGCCCTGGCATCGTTCACAGTCCTGGCAGTCGTGCCGGGCCCGACAGCACTGTCGCTGGCCGCGCCCGCGACCGCGGCGCCGCCGCCGGTGGATCCCGCTGTGAAAATCCTTGTGGGATCACTGGGCGTCGGACCTGCTCCGGCGCCCAGTGCCATGAGCCTTTACCTTGCCTGCCGTGACGCGAATTGACATACCTCGTTAAGAGGATGTCGGACGGTCAGGGGGACCGTCCGATACCTACCGAGATACGCCACCACATCTCTGCACCCACCTTGGCCTGGAGGCCGGTGGTGCTGGCGAGCGTCTCCAACGAGAGGACACCGCATGCGCACGAGTCGCTTCAGCCTTGCCATTTACAGTTCCCTGCTGCTGGTTCCAGCTCTAGGAGCCGTCACCGCACCCAGCACCGCCGCGCCACCGGACGCCAAGCCATCCGCCTTCACCGCCACGGCGAGCGCCGACATCCTGTCGGTCGACGCCCTTCTGCCGGCCGCCGGATCCCTGGCCGACGTGGTCGTCGGACGCTCGAACGGAGCCGTCGACTCGACGCTGGCCAGGGACAACGTCCGCGCCACCTCTGCCAACCTCGACGCGCAGCTCCTGATGGGCCAGCTGCCCTTGCCGATCGACACCGTCACCGCCACCGCGGCGCCGAAGTCCGGCCCCACGAGCCGCAACCTGCTGCCCGTGCCGCCCAACCCGCTGCTCAGACCGGGCCTCCTCACCGGCACGGTGGCAGCCGACTACGGCACCGGCTCGACGTGCCCGGTCGCGGTCAACGGTGTCCGCACCTATTCCGACGCCACGACGACCCTGGCCTCGGCCGTGATCGGCGAAACGTCGACGGTGCCGGGGCTCCCGGCCGGAGTGCCGAGCCACCTCGTCTCCGTCGCCGCCTCGCAGACGAGAGCCACCACCCAGCTCGTCGCCGACACCACGGGCGGTTCGGACGTCGAGTCCGTGACCACCACCTCCGTCGGTGACGTCTCCCTGTTCGGCGGCCAGGCGGTGGTCAAGGTGACCAGTCCGGTCGTGCTCCGGGCGCACAGCGACGGCACGAAGGGAACGGTGGCCTACGACTCGCCGCCCACGATCCGGGTGCTGACCGCTGCCGGCCCGCCCATCGACGTACCCCTCAACGGGTCGCCAGTGACGATCCCGATCGTGATCCCGGGCCTCGAGTCCAGCGTCACGGTGACGGCATTCAACTTCACCGACGCAAGCTCCGGCGCACTCGCGGCCGGCAGTGCGCAGGCGCTCCTGCGCGTCGACGTCGACCTCAACGCCGCGACGACGCCGATCGCCGACGCGCACGTCTCGATCGCGCCGATGTCGGTGAGTGCGACCGCACCCGCCGGTGGCGTCAGGTGCGACCGCGACGACGACAACGACGGCCTGTCCAACGAGGACGAGAAGGCCAACAACACGTCGCCGAAGAACGCCGACACCGACGGTGACGGCCTCAAGGACGGCGCAGAGGTCAACGGCGTGCAGGTCAAGGGACCGTTCAAGGCGTGCCGCACCAAGACCTTGGGCTCGATCGTTGTGAAGACCAACCCGTTGTCGAAGGACTCCGACGGTGACCGGATCAACGACGGCGTGGAAGTGAAGGGCTACCGGATCAAGCAGAAGATCGTGGTCGACCGGAAGGGCAAGACCGTCAACATCGGTCGCGTCCGCAGCAACCCGGCCAAGGCCGACACCGACCGGGACAAGATCACGGACGGCGACGAGCGCACCGGCAAGAAGAACAAGAAGTGGAAGGGCGGCAAGACCAGCCCGATGCTGTGCGACACCGACACCGGGGGCACCAGCGATGGTCGTGAGATCCGCTTCGGTTCCGACCCGACACGGATCAAGTCGGGACCGGACGACACCCGCGGCTGACTGAGCGGGCGATACCGTCTGCTCGTGGATCATCTGCCGCAGTCGGTCCGGGTCGAGCGCCGCGCTGTTGACGAAACCGAGTCACGGCGAGCGAACGGCCCGGACTGGGACCGCTATGCCGACGAGTACCAAGCCACGCACGGCGACTTCCTCGGCGACGCCGGCTTCGTGTGGGGGCCCGAGGGCCAGACCGAGGCCGACCTCGACATCCTCGGGCCCGTCCGGGACCTGGACGTGCTCGAGGTGGGGTCGGGCGCCGGCCAGTGCTCGCGCTGGGTGCGCGCCCATGGCGGGCGAGCGTTCGGCCTCGACCTGTCGCACCGTCAGCTCCAGCACAGCCGCCGCCTCGACGAGAACACCGGTGTCGCGGTCCCGTCGGTCCGCGCGACGGCGACGCACCTGCCCTTCGCCGACGACTCCTTCGACATCGTGTTCTGCTCGTTCGGAGCGCTCCAGTTCGTCGCCGACATCGAGCGTGCCCTCGACGAGACGGCCCGCGTGCTTCGGCCGGGAGGTCGGTTCGCGTTCTCCATCACCCACCCGACGCGCTGGATGTTCCCCGACGACCCGGGCGTCGGCGGCCTGACCGCGTCGCAGTCCTACTGGGACCGGACGCCCTATGTCGAGATCGATGACGCCTCCGGCGTCGTGTCGTACGTCGAGCACCACCGCACGCTCGGCGACTGGGTCCGCCTACTGGCCGCCCGCGACTTCAGGCTCGGCAACCTCGTCGAGCCCGAGTGGCCGGCCGACCACGACCGCGTGTGGGGCGGCTGGTCACGCACGCGCGGCCTGCTGACCCCGGGCACGGCGATCTTCGTGTCGACGTACATATAGGGGACAAATGGACCGCGGGCCGGAACCCCGAAGGGATCCGGCCCGCGGCAGAGGCTGTGTGGTGCGATCAGGCCTTCTCGTCCTTGCGACCGGCGAACACCAGGAAGGCGCCCGCGAGGATCGCGAGGATGCCGCCGATGAATCCGACCAGCGGCACAGTGCCGGTGATCAGGTCGATCTGCGACTTGTTGTCCTTTGCGTCCTTGATGCCGGAAGCAACCTGGTCCTCGGTGAACCCGAGGTTCAGGTCGAGCACC
>JBDSPC010000385.1:0-3362 GCA_039914485.1 Nocardioides sp. | reverse complement strand
ATGTTCTGCAGGTGGACCCGCATGCGCTCGACGTCCTCCGAGCAGACCTCCTGAAGGGTGATGACGTGAGCGCTGTAGGCGCGGGCCTTGTCGGACACGGCGATGATCGGGTCCTCGGCGCCGCCGAAGGCGCCGTCGAAGACCTTGTTGTCGTTGAGGTCGCTGTCGACGCCCGAGCCGAGGTTGGCCTGCACGACGACAAACGGCTCACTGTCGACTGCGCTGGCGGGTGAGGCAATGACGGTGAGACCCGCGCAGGCCACGATCATCGCGGCAACGAGCGCCATGAACTTCCGAGTGTGATTCACAGTTCTCCTAGGGTTGGTGAGGCCCGAACTTTATGTGGGGTCCCGTTGCACCCAAAACACAGCGGGGACCGCTGCACCAATAGGTGACAGCCCGACCTAGCCCATTCCGCCGCGAATGAATGTCAAGCGACGGCCCCGCGGAGGCCAGGATTGAGCATGACGAATAGGATCGCTCCCCTGTTAGCTGTCTCCGAGAACCAACAGCGGTGATGTGCACTTGCCCGCTCAACCGCCACCGAAGCCTACTGGGTAGATCTCGCCGGCCAATATGCACAAGGGAGTGTGCAAGTTGCCTTGGGGCTCTATACGGACAACGGTGCCGCTACGACAAGCAGCGGGGGCTTGGACGCGGTCAGCAACGCCTTCGCGAGGGCGACAAGTTCGGTCAGTTCCAACACATGCGCCCGCCCTGCCCTGCTGATCACCGCCCGCCATGGGCCGGACGCCGATGGCAAACCGATCCGCTCGTGCCCGACGAACTGACCGAGGTGGCGGACCTGGTTGCACCGCACCGTGAGCCCCGAGGAGTTTCGCACGCACCCGGATCGGTGTGGTGGCTACCTCACCGTGGGATCGGCCGGCCCTTGATCACCGGGAAGGCCGATGCGGGCTGCGCGCCCTCCGTCGTCGACGGCGTGTACGTCGGGGACGTGAACGGCGTCTGGACCGTCGTGGCGAACACGTCCGTCGTCCCGCGCGACTCCGATGAGAACGGGTAAAACGTCGTGCCCAGGGCGCCCAGTCCCTCGTAGTCCCCCACGAAGTAGCCGCGGGCGACTGGCGCCGTGCGCATGTCGAAGGAGGTCGGTGTGACCCGTTCCTCGCCCCATGTCCGGCCGCCGTCGGTGGAGCGGGTGAACCAGACGTCGGTCTCTAGCGCCGGCGTCGCGGGGTCGTTATTGCGGAAGTCGTCGTAGGTGACCCCGACGTTGCCCTGCCCGTCGACGCGGATCGCCGGCGTAAAGGCCTGGGTGTCGTTATGGGTGCTGATCCGCACCGGCTCCGACCACGTGCGGCCGCCGTCGGTGGAGCTTGAGAACGCGATCTGGTCGCGCTGGAACCCGTTAAAGCGAGCGTCCTGCCACACCGCGTAGACCTCGTCGTGCCCAGCACGTTCATCGGAGGCGATCTCAGGGATGATGTCACCGGTCCGCACCGGGGCACCGGTCTCGGGATCGGTCACGCCGACGGTTCCGAGCCGGGAGATGCCGATCTGCCCGCTCCAGCTCGAGCCGCGGCTCGGGAACGGCGACCGCAGCACGGCGATCGTGCCGCCACGACGTCCGGCGCGGTTGTCGTTGGAGAACACCGTCATGATGTTGACAAGGTCCCCGTCGCCCAGTGCGACGATCTGGTTGCCGATCGTCTGGTCGTTCTGACCTGGGTCGAAGATGGGCCGGGCGGGCTCCCACGTGGCGCCACCGTTCGTCGTACGCGAGAACCACGTCGGCCCGCGGTAGGCGGCGGTGTTCTCCGGTGAGGAGCCGCGGGTCCGCTCGTTCGGGAACACGAGCCGGTCCCAGACCGCGTAGACGTAGTTCGCGTCGTTCTGGTCGGCGGTGATCGACTCCTTGTCGTTGAACACCGCCGGGTTCGTGTCGCGCTTCAGGGTGATCGGGTCGCTCCACTGGCGTCCGTCGCTAGCGGCAGGCGACTGGCTGACGAGGACGGCGTTGTCGAAGTTCGCCGTATCGTTGAACGACAGCGCTATCTGGTAGGCGTCCCCGTCGGGACCGATGCTCACCCACGGATCCGAGGCGCGCTCGTAGAGCGGGTTGCCGGCACACTGCGAGAAGCGCGGGAGCTCGTCGGCCGGCAGCGGGAGGAAGGTTGTCCCGCCGTCGGTCGAGACGCTGGTACCGAGCCCCCGGGCACCGCCGCTGGAGTAGCGATCCTGCTGGTAGACGCCGACGAGGTCGGGGCCGTCGGCGTCAGCCGCACTGGTGGGGTCGACGTCCACCCAGGGCTCGAGCTCGGAGGCTTGATACAGCGTGCCGGCCTGAGGCTGCGTGTTGCAGGGCCCCGGCCCGAACGGGCTCGGCCCGCTCGCGGCCGTCCGCTGGGCGACTGCGCCGAAAGCGGAAGGCATACCCAAGGTGACCAGAATCGCGATGGCGGTAGCGGTTTTGTAGGAACGTCGCATGATTCCCCCTCGTAGGCGGGCAACGACCTGATCGTATCCCTGGCCAGACACCGGCGCCAGGGGCCCAGAAGTCCCGAACTTCTCGGACGCTCGGCCCAAACTGGTGACGGCAGCCAATCGTGCAAAGCGTGGGATGGATTCAACCCAGAACGGTGACCTCAAGGACGCGTTCGAGGCCTGGGATCTGCTCTGCTATTCGCTGGGGAGTTCTAGGCCTACTACTGATTCTTGAGCCCGTCGTCGAACCTAGCTAGCCTGCGACGCTCCTATGCTTCGTCAAGCAGTTGCGGCCTCGCTTTCAAGTAGGCGGTAAAGGTCGCGGCCGACGTAGCGAGCAAGGCAGCGTTTGATCTCTCGGCCGGTCTTGCCTTCGGCGGTACGGCGCGCGACGTAGTCGCGGGTGGCTGGCTGGTATTGGATCCGGCTTTGGACCACGGTGTGCAGTGCGTTGTTGAGCTGGCGGTCGCCGTAGCGGTTGAGCCGATACCGGGTGGTGACTTGGCCACTGTTCGCCGGGATGGGTGCCACGCCGGCGAGCATCGCGAACGCCGCCTCGGAATGGATACGGCCCGGGTGGGACCAGGCGCACAACACCGTCGCGGCCACGATCGGTCCGACGCCGAACTCCTCGAGCAGCTCAGGACGCCAGCTACGAATGATGGCCAGCATCGCCTTCTGCAGCTCCCGTGCCTCTTTCAGCATCGCGTGCGCGCGACGAGCCAAGGTCCGCAGCGCCACCACGGTGCTGCTGGTCTCGGTGTCCCACGACGAATGCAGCCGTAGTTTCGCGGCGGTGTTGAGCATCGCGGCAAGCTTCTGGCCGCGGAACCTGACTCGGATGGGTTCGGGTGCTGCGATGACCAGGCTGAAGACCTGCTGCTGGGCCTCGGTGGAGGCATTGATCGCGGAGC
>JBDSPC010000383.1:0-11503 GCA_039914485.1 Nocardioides sp. | reverse complement strand
CCCATCGACCAGTAGTTCTCGGACTTGCCGAGCCGCGCGATGCGGTCGTCGGGCAGGCCGGTGATCTTCTTCCAGAGCTCGACGGCCTCGTGGTCGTCGACGTAGACGCTCGGGTAGAGCTTGTCCTCGGGGAAGCCCCAGCCGCCGTCGGCCTGCGACTTGGTGACGAGGTCCCAGGCGAGGCGGATGGCCTCTTCCTTGAAGTAGTCGCCGAAGGAGAAGTTGCCGCACATCTCGAAGAACGTGCCGTGCCGGGTGGTCTTGCCGACGTCCTCGATGTCCGGGGTGCGCACGCACTTCTGGATGCTGACGGCGCGGTCGTAGGGCGGCGTCTCCTGGCCCAGGAAGTAGGGCTTGAAGGGCACCATGCCCGCCGGCACGAAGAGCAGGTTGGGGTCGTTGGCCAGCACGCTCGCCGAGGGAACGTGCGTGTGACCCGCGGCTTCGAAGTGGGCGACGAAGCGGCGGCGGATCTCACTGGTGTCCATCTGTTCCCTCTGTCTGGTGTTCGGTGGTCGAGCTGCGCAGCTCGGGGATGCCATGAGGCACCAGCCCCATCCGCTCCCGCAACTCGGTTTCCTTCTCGGCCTGGCCGGCGGCCACCTCGTCGCGGAACAGTCTCACGCCGACGCCGAGACCGCTCAGGCGATCCCGCAACCCGTCGGCGGTCATGGACTCGGCCGCCCTCCGGGCACGGGACATCGCATAGACGCCCGCCCCCGCTCCGGCCACGAACCACAGTGATCGAGCGGCCATCAGGCGGCGTCCTCCCGTGCCTGGAACTGCCGCAGTGCGGCCTTCAGGTCGGCTCGCCGCTGCCTGCGGGAGCGCTTGACCTCGCGCTTCATCTCGAACCGGATCCGGTTGCGGTTCTCTGCCGACAGCGCCCGGCGTAGCCCGTGCGCCAGGCCCGCGGCCTTGATCACGCTCTCGCGGGCCACGATGTCGGCGAAGAGCTTGCCGTCGATCCGCGCGGGGACGGCCGTGACCTGTTGCGGCTCCGCCGGCTGTTCGTCGCCGATTGCGGTGATGACGTACGTCGCCGTGTCGGCCGGCTCCGGCATGCTCGGCGCGCGCGTCGCCATACCGGCCTCGAGCTCGACCAGGCGTGCGGTCAGTCGTCGGCTGTTGCGCCAGAGCAGGGCGCAGGCGACCAGCAGGACCAGCGCCACTGCGCCTCCTGCGGCCACCACCAGCCAGATCTGCTCGACGTTCACCTGCGAAACCCTATAACCCGGCGGTTGTCGCTCACGCCCGGCTGACCAGGAGGTAGCGCTCGTCCTCGATGACCTTGCCCCAGTAGATCGAGTCGGGCAGGTGTCGGACGGTGGCCTCCCTGCGAACCGTGCGCACGATCGCCTCGGCCTCGACCGCGGTCAACCCGGCGCCCGTCATCCAGCTGCCCTCGACCAGGACGACCGTTCCCTGTGGCTTGAGCAGGTCGACCCAGGCGGCGAAACCCGCGACCGGGTCGGGCAGGGCCCACAGGACGTGCCTGCTCAGCACCACGTCGTAGGCACCCGTCTCGAACGGCGGAGCAGCCGCGTCGGCGACGACGAAGTCGGCCTCCGGCACCTTGACGCGGGCTCGCGTGATCATCTCCGGCGAGAAGTCGAGGCCGTCGACGGAGTAGCCCTCGTCGACCAGCAGCCGGGTCAGCGTGCCGGTGCCGCAGCCAAGGTCGGCGATCCGCGCGGGCGTCGGCGGCAGTACGCCGAGCAGCAGCTCGCGCCACGCGGCGCGGGTGTCCGCATCCGCCAGTCCGTGGTCGGGTTCGTCGTCGAAGGACGCTGCCTCAAGATCCCAGAGCTCGTGAGTCATCCGGACACCCTACGAGGGCTACTTCCCGCGGATGATCTTGCGGACCCGCTCCCAGCGGTCCTTGAGCGCGGCCTCGGCCCCGAGGGAGGTGGGCCGGTAGTAGGCCGCGTCCGCGATCACGTCGGGGGCGTACTGCTGCTCGGCGATGCCGAACGGCTCGTCGTGGCTGTACTTGTACTTCTGGCCGTGCCCGAGCTTCTTGGAGCCGGCGTAGTGCGCGTCGCGCAGGTGCGGCGGCACGTTGCCGATCTTGCCGGCGCGGACGTCGGCGCTCGCGGCATCGATGGCCATGATCACGGCGTTGGACTTCGGCGCGATGGCCAGCGCGATCGTCGCCTGCGCGAGGTTGAGCCGGGCCTCGGGCATGCCGATCAGCTGCACCGCCTGGGCGGCAGCGACGGCGGTGGTCAGGGCAGTGGGGTCGGCCAGGCCGACGTCCTCGCTGGCCAGGATGACGAGCCGGCGGGCGATGAAGCGCGGGTCCTCGCCGGCCTCCATCATCCGCGCGAGGTAGTGCAGCGCGGCGTCGACGTCGGAGCCGCGCACCGACTTGATGAAGGCGCTGATCACGTCGTAGTGCTGGTCGCCCTGCCGGTCGTAGCGCACCGCCGCCTGGTCCACGGCGGTCTCGGCCGTCGCCAGGTCGATGAGGGAGCTGCCCTGTGACTTCGCCGCGCCGGCGGCCGCCTCGAGGTAGGTCAGCACCCGGCGGGCGTCGCCGCCGGCCAGCCGCACGAGGTGGGCCTGGGCGTCGTTGTCGATCTCGAACGCGCCGGCCAGGCCGCGTTCGTCGACCAGCGCCTGCTCGGCCACCGCGACGATGTCGTCGTCGGTGAGCGACTCGAGGCGCAGCAGCAGGCTGCGCGAGAGCAGCGGCGAGATCACCGAGAAGAAGGGGTTCTCGGTCGTGGCGGCGACCAGCGTCACCCACCGGTTCTCGACGCCCGGCAGCAACGCGTCCTGCTGGGCCTTGGTGAACCGGTGCACCTCGTCGACGAACAGCACCGTCTCGTTGCCGCCCCGGGCCAGCTCGGAGCGGGCGGCATCGATCGCCGCGCGCACCTCCTTGACCCCGGCCGCCACGGCCGAGACCTCGACGAACCGACGCTGCGTCTGCTGGCTGACGATCGAGGCGATGGTCGTCTTGCCGGTGCCGGGCGGTCCCCACAACAGCAGCGACATCGACTGGTCGCCCTCGATCAGCTGGCGCAGCGGCGAACCCGCCGCCCGCAGTTGCGCCTGCCCGACCAGCTCGTCGAGCGTGCGCGGGCGCATCCGTACGGCGAGCGGCGCCGAGGCGTGCGTGTTGGCGCCGAGCGATCCACCACCGGGCACGCCGGAGGAGGCGTGCTCCGGTACGTCGAAGAGGGAGTCCACTCAGGCCGATGTGGAGGTGAGCTGCTTGGACTTGAGGTCGTACCACTCGTTCTCGTAGCCCGGGCCGGTGATGAGCGGCGTCGTCGGGCTGCCCGTGGGGCTGCCCTGGTCGTCGACACCGAGCAGTCCGGTGGTCACCGGCGCGGCGGGGTGCGCCCCGAGCTCGCCGGCGAAGTGGCACGCCACCTTGTGACGCGTGCCGATCTGTAGCAGCGGCGGCTCGACCTTCGCGCAGATCTCCTGCGCGTATTCGCAGCGCGTGCGGAAGCGACAACCCGACGGCGGGTTGATCGGGCTCGGCACGTCACCCTCGAGGCGGATGCGCTCGCGACGCCCACCGACGGCCGCCTGCTTCACGTCCGGCACCGCCGACAGCAGGGCCTGCGTGTAGGGGTGGTGGGAGTGGCTGTAGATCGTCTCGCGGTCGGCGATCTCGACGATCTTGCCGAGGTACATCACCGCGACCTCGGGGCAGAAGTGCCGCACGATCGCCAGGTCGTGGGCGATGAAGAGGAACGCGATGTCGAATTCCTTCTGCAGGTCCTGCAGGAGGTTGATGACCTGGGCCTGGATGGACACGTCGAGCGCCGAGACGGGCTCGTCGGCCACCAGCAGCTTGGGGTTGAGCGTCAACGCGCGGGCGATACCGATGCGCTGGCGCTGACCGCCGGAGAACTCGTTGGGGTAGCGGTTGTAGTGCTCGGGGTTGAGGCCGACCACCTCGAGCAGCTCCTGGACGCGCGGCAGGATCTGCTTCTTCGGCACCACGTGGTGCACGGCGAGTGGCGCCCCCACGATCGTGCCGACCGTGTGCCTCGGGTTGAGCGAGGTGTAGGGGTCCTGGAAGATCATCTGCACGTCCTTGCGCAGCGGCTTCATCTCCCTGTTGGACAGCTTCGCCAGGTCGTGGCCCTCGAACTGCATGGAGCCGCCGGTGGGCTTGTAGAGCCGGGTGATCAGTCGACCGGTCGTGGACTTGCCACAACCCGACTCCCCCACCAGTCCCAGCGAGCCGCCCTTGGGCACCTGGAAAGAGATCCCGTCGACGGCCTGGACGTGGCCGATCGTGCGGCGTACGAGCCCGCTCGACTTGAGCGGGAAGTACATCTTCAGGTCCTCGACCGAGAGCACCGCGGGTGCGTCCGGGTCGAGGCGGCTGGCGACGTGGCCCTCGACGTCGCTCGGGAGCGCGCGCGCGTGGCCCTCGTAGGCGTCGTGCTCCTCGCCGGCATGCGGCTCGCCGACGGGTGCGGAGTCGGGGCTGGCGTTGGATTCGTCGGTCATCGGTTGTCCTTCACCAGGTCAGGGGCGATCTCCGGCAGCACATCGGTCTGGTAGATCGCGTCGGGATCGGGCAGGTGGCAGCGCTTGACGTGGGCCGGGTTCCCCTTGGCCTCCGAGAGCTCGGGCATCTCGGTGAAGCACAGGTCGCCGGCCACCTTGTCCCGGTGGGTGCACCGGGGGTGGAAGGCACACCCGGTCGGCGGGTTCAGCAGGCTCGGCGGGGTGCCCGGGATCGGGATCAGTCGCGCGTCGGTGCTGGCGGTCACGTCGGGCACGCTGGACAGCAGGCCCCACGTGTACGGCATCTCGGGGTGGGTCAGGATCTCCTTGGCGGTGCCGTACTCCACGCACCGACCGGCATACATCACGAGCACGTCGTCAGCCATCTCGGCGATCACGCCGAGGTCGTGGGTGATGATGATGACCGCGGAGTTGAACTCGCGCTGGAGCTCCTGGAGCAGGTCGAGGATCTGCGCCTGCACCGTCACGTCGAGCGCCGTGGTGGGCTCGTCGGCGATCAGCAACGAGGGGTCGTTGATCAGGCCCATGGCGATCATGGCGCGCTGGCGCATGCCGCCGGAGAACTGGTGCGGGAAGTCGTTGATCCGCTGGTCCGGCTGGGGGATGCCCACTCGGTCGAGCATCTCGATCGACTTGCGTCGCGCGTCGCGATCACTGGCACTCGAGTGGTGCACCTGGTAGGCCTCGGCCAGCTGGTCACCGACCTTGAAGAACGGGTGCAGCGCGGCGAGCGCGTCCTGGAAGATCATCGCGACCTCGGAGCCGCGCAGCTTGCGCATGTCCTTCTCCGGCAGGCCGACGACCTCACGGCCGCGGATGCGGATGGAACCCGAGATCTTGGCGCTGCGCTCGTCGTGCAGGCCCAGGACGGCCATGCTCGAGACGGACTTGCCGGAGCCTGATTCGCCCACGATGCCGAGCGTCTTGCCGAGCTCGACCGAGTAGGAGAGGTTCTGGACAGCAGCCACCTCCCCGTCCTGCGTGGGGAACCGGACCGTGAGGTCCTCGACGACCAGGAGCGGCTCGTCGCGTTCGGTGTCCTTGCTGGTGCCGGGGCGCAAAGGAGCGTTGGTCACGAGAGCCTCACTCGGGGGTCGAGGACGCTGTAGATGACGTCGACGAGAATGTTGGAAATGATCAGCACCGTGGCGCCGAACAGTGCAGTGGCGGCCACGACCGGAAGGTCGCGCTGGAAGACGGCCTGCAGGCTCCACAGGCCGATCCCCTGGATGTCGAAGATCCGTTCGGTGAAGATGGTGCCGGCCAGCAGGGAGCCGAAGTCGATGCCGAAGATGGTGACCACCGGCACGAGGGCCGCGCGCAGCCCGTGCTTGTAGACGACCTTGTTGGCACCCAGTCCCTTGGCCTTCGCGGTGCGGATGTAGTCCTCGCTGAGGACCTCGACCATCGAGCCACGCGTGTATCTGGTGTATTGGGTGCAGCCGAACGCACCCAGGGCGCACCACGCCAACAACATCCCGCTGAACCACTTGGCTGGGTTGTCAGTGATCGGGAAGTAGCCGGTCTGGGCGAAGAGCGGCACCTCCCAGCTGATCGTGAGATAGAGCCACGCCAGGAGGGCAAAGAGGTAGTACGGAATCGAGGAGACCACGAGGAACGCGGAGACCAGCGCCTTGTCGGCTAAGGTGCCTCGTCTTCGTGCCGCGGCGACGCCGATGGGCACTCCCAGGGCGAGGTAGAGGAAGCCGCCGCCGATGGCGACCGAGAAGGTCGCGGGCATGCGGGTCTTCATCTCCTCGAAGACCGGAGCCTTCGTGCGGTAGGAGTAGCCGAGGCAGGGGGCGTTGCACTCGAACACGGTCGTGCTGCCGAACTGGATGTCACGACCGACCGCGACACCCTTCATGAACGTGCCGTACTCCTCGTACCACGGGTTGTTGAAGCCGAGGTTCTCTCGAAAGACCGCCAGCCGGGCGGGCGTACACCGGTTCTGGGTGTCGTTGTCGCAGATCGTCTGGGCCGGCTCGGACGGGCCGAACCAGAAGAGCAGGAAGACGCTCATGGAGATCAGGAACAGCACCACCACGCCGGACAGCAGGCGCTTGATGACATAAGCGAACACGAGAGGTTCCTCCGGGGTCGGGAGACGATGCCGACACTAGCGCGGCACGGTGGTGTGGGGCCCCGGGTTCCGGGACCCCACACCGTGGTGGAGATTGAGCCGGCGTCAGCCGACTCCAGGATCACTGAGTGACGTAGAGATCCTTGTAGTTCGGCGCACCGAACGCACCGTCACCCGTCGGGTTACCGATCTTCTCGCCGAAGGCGAAGAGGTCGTTGCGGAACGCGGTCGGGATGATCGGGTAGAACTCGGTCGCGATCTGCTCGTCCAGCTCGCCCCAGGCAGCAGGCTGGTCCTCGAGCGGGAGCGTGCCGATCTCGTCCATGCGAGCGTCGATCGCCGGCTCGTCGAAGAACGCGGTGTTGTACGTCGCGCCCTTGCGGAGCAGGGCCGGGATCATCGTGGAGCCAGCCGGCCAATCGGAGCACCAGTTGACGCCACGCAGGTTGAGCTTCTTGTTGATCTTGTTGTCGGGGTCGGTCCAGATGACGTAGAGCGACGTCTCGATCGGCACCGGGTAGGACTTGACCGTGAAGCCGGAGTCGGTCAGACCCTTCTCGATCTGCTCCTGAGCTGCCTCGGTGGTCGGCGAGCCCGTGGCGTAGGCCATCTGGATCTCGTAACCCTCGGCGCCGGCCTCGGCCAGCAGTTCCTTGGCCTTCTCCGGGTTGAAGGTGATCTGCTCACCGTCGACCTGGTAGTCCGACTTGCCGGCCATGCCGGGGGGCATGACCGAGTTGGCGGGCACGCGGGTCACGCCCGGAACCTCGCCCGACGCGCTCCACACGCTCTCGTACGGGTAGGCGTACGCGAGGGCCTTGCGGACGTTGATGTCGGTGATCTTGGTGTAGTCCGGCGCCCAGAAGCTGGTGCACTGGGCCGACTGCTGCACCAGACGCTCGTTCAGCGTCGAGGTCATCTTGCTGTAGTTCTCGGCGGAGACCTGGGTCGAGATCGAGGTCTGCGACTCGGTGTTCCCACTGAGCATCAGCTCGTCGGACTGCGTCGGGTCGGCGGTGAACTTGAAGACCCACTTGTCGACGTACTGGTGTCGAGCCGGGTCGGACTCAGGAACCCACGCGTCGTTCTTGACGAGGACGAGCTCCTCGCTCGGGCGGAACGACTCGACCTTGTAGGGGCCGTTGGAGAGCGGGTTGCGGCCGTACTCCGGCGGGTCGGAGACCTTGCCGAGGGGCGCCGGGCCCATCGCCATGAAGGTGCCCCAGTAGTCCATGTCCGGGAACGGCTTGGACATCTTGATGGTGACGCTGTTGGCGGCCTCATCGAAGGTGACGGCGTCGTACTTCTTGCCCTTGTCGGTGTACGGGCCCTTGAACTTGTCCGAGTCCGCGAAGAACTGCGTGGAGTACTCGGTGCCGGGACCCGACGGGAACGCGTCGGAGTCGAGGGAGCGCGTGATGCCCCAGGCGACCTCTTCGGCGGTGATGGTCTTGCCGTCTTCCCACGTGGCGTCGTCGCGGAGGTTGAAGGTCCACTCGGTGAAGTCTTCGTTGGGCGTGCCCAGGTCGACGGCGAGGTCGGGGACCAGCACCATCAGGCCGGTTTCCGGGTCGCGGGCGTACTGCGTCAGCGCACGGTGCGTGAGCGCCTGCTGGATCGAGTTGCCCGTGACCGACCAGCCGTTGGTCGGGTCGAGGTCCTCGGGGCCGGGGTCGTCGGGGAGCTGGACGGTGATGGTGCCACCCTCGGTCGCGCCCTCGATGTCCGCGGCCGGAGCCTGACGCTCCGCGTCCTTGGCGATGGTCGTTTCAGCCTCGGTGAAGCCGCCGCTGCCGCCATCACCCTCGGTCGTGTCATCCCCGCCGCCGCCACCGCAGGCAGCGAGGCTCACGAGGACAGCACTGGTAGCGAACGTTGCGATCGCCTTAGTACGTCTCATTGTCCAGCCTTTCTCTTTCTTGGTTCGCACACCCGGTAGCCCGGGGTGACAACTGGGGGTGACTCGCCTCAGCGGCGGGTCTTGGGGTCGAACGCGTCACGCACCGCGTCGCCCAGCAGGTTGAGCGCGAGCACCAGGCCCACTACGCCCAGCAGGGGTGCCCAGAGGTAGAGGGAGTACTGACTCCAGTAGGGCACTGCCTTGGAGATCGTCTGTCCCCATGACGCGCTGCCCGTGACACCGATGCCGAGGAACGCGAGGCCCGCCTCCGCGGCCACGAACGCCGGCAGCATCAGCGAGATGCTGATGATGATCGGGGCCATCAGGTTGGGCAGCAGTTCCTTGAACAGGATCCGGGAGGTCGGCATGCCCAGCACCCGAGCCGCGTGCACGAACTCGCGCTCACGCAGCGACAAGACCTCGCCGCGGATCAGACGCGCCACCGTCATCCAGCCGAACATGGACAGGATGGCGATCAGCGAGAGGAGCTGGATCGTCTTGTAGCTGTCACTGGTGCCGAACCGGTCGATGATGATCGGCGCAATGATCAGCGCCGCCAGCAGGAACGGGATCGTCAGGAAGAAGTCGATGATGAAGGAGAGCACCTTGTCGACGGTGCCGCCGAGGAATCCGGCCGTGAGCCCGATGACGACGCCGGTGACCGAGGCGAACAGGGTCGCGGAGGCGGCGATGATCAGAGACGTGCGCGCACCGAAGATCCAGTGGGCCAGGTTGTCGGCGCCGCTCTTCGGGGCGATGCCCAGCGGGTGCGACGCATCGAAGCCATGGAACGGCGGACCGGTCTTGGGGTAGCCGACGCCCGGCGAGGCGAAGTTGCACTCGAGCACCTCACACGCGGTGACGGTGTCGAGGCTGACGCCGAAGATCTTCGCGATGACGTTGGCGAAGATCGCGACCAGGATGAAGAAGAGCACCAGGATCGCGCAGGTGACCGCGATCTTGTCCTTCCGCAGTCGCCCGAGGGCGATCTGCAGGGGCGACTTGCCGGTGATCTCCTTGGCTGCCTTGCTGTTGGGGTCGACGGGCGTCTCGTCCGTCAGCGAGCCCAAGGTCTCCGGTGCAGTCGGCTGCGACATGCTCTCCCTTTAACTGGTCCGGGGTTGCTGGTCCGTGGTGCGGGGGGGGTGCGCCGAGAGGTGTCTCGGCGGGCAGTCTGGACCGGGTTCCGGGCCAGCGCCGAACGGGACTCTATGTGACGCGGGCCTCACAGATGATCACCGACGCGTAACGATCCGGACACGACCGTCCGCCCCGCGACCGCAGATCTGGGGACGAGTCAGCCGTCGGACGGGAAATCCTTCGCCGCGGGTGCATCCACACCGGCCTCCTTGCGCTGTTCGGCGGAGATCGGCGCCGGGGCCGCTGTCAAGGGGTCGAAGCCGCCACCGGACTTGGGGAAGGCGATGACATCGCGGATCGAGTCGGTGCCGGCGAGCAGCGCGACGATCCGGTCCCAGCCGAAGGCGATGCCGCCGTGCGGCGGGGCGCCGTACTTGAAGGCCTCGAGCAGGAAGCCGAACTTCTCCTCCGCCTCGGACTCTTCGAGGCCCATCATCGCGAAGACGCGCTTCTGGATGTCCTCGCGGTGGATCCGGATCGAGCCGCCACCGATCTCGTTGCCGTTGCAGACGATGTCGTAGGCCCAGGCCAGGGCGTTGCCCGGGTCGGCGTCGAAGCTGTCGAGGTCCTTGGGCGACGTGAACGCGTGGTGCACCGCCGTCCAGGCGCCACTGCCGACGGCGACGTCACCTGCTGCCGTCGCGTCGCCGGCGGGCTCGAACAGGGGCGCGTCCACAATCCACAGGAAGTTCCAGGCGCTCTCGTCGATGAGCTCACCGCGGCGACCGATCTCGAGCCGCGCGGCACCCAGAAGCGCGCGGCTGCTCTTGGCCGGGCCGGCAGCGAAGAAGATGCAGTCGCCGGGCTCCGCGCCGACGTGCGCGGCCAGGCCGGCCTTTTCGACGTCGGAGAGGTTCTTGGCGACCGGTCCTCCGAGCTCGCCGTCCTCGCCGACCAGGACATAGGCCAGGCCCTTGGCCCCACGCTGCTTGGCCCACTCCTGCCAGGCGTCGAGCTTCTTGCGCGGCTGGCTGGCGCCGCCGGGCATCACGACGGCACCAACGTAGTCGGCCAGGAACACGCGGAAGGTGGTGTCCTTGAAGTAGTCCGTGCACTCGACGAGCTCCTGGCCCATCCGCAGGTCGGGCTTGTCGCTGCCGAAGCGCGCCATCGATTCGGCGTACGTCATCCGCGGCAGCGGGGTGGGGATCTCGTAGCCGATCAGCTTCCAGAGGGCGACCAGGATCTCCTCGGCGATGCTGAGGACGTCGTCCTGCTCGACGAAGCTCATCTCGATGTCGAGCTGGGTGAACTCGGGCTGGCGGTCGGCGCGGAAGTCCTCGTCGCGGTAGCAGCGCGCGATCTGGAAGTAGCGCTCCATGCCGGCGACCATCAGCAGCTGCTTGAACAGCTGCGGGCTCTGCGGCAGGGCATACCAGCTGCCGGGCTGCAGGCGCGCCGGGACGAGGAAGTCGCGCGCGCCCTCGGGGGTGCTGCGGGTCAGGGTCGGCGTCTCGATCTCGACGAAGTCGTGACGCTCGAGGACGTCGCGGGCGGCCTTGTTGACCTTGCTGCGCAGGCGCAGGGCGTTGTTGGGTCCGGTGCGCCGCAGGTCGAGGTAGCGGTGCTTGAGGCGGACTTCCTCGCCGACGTCGATGTGGTCGCTGATCGGGAATGGGAGCGGCGCCGCGGCGCTGAGCACCTCGACCTCGGCGGCGATGACCTCGATCTCCCCCGACGGGAGGGCGGGGTTGGCGTTGCCCGCGGGGCGGGCCGCGACCTCGCCGACGACCTTGAGGCAGAACTCGTTGCGCAGCTGGTGGGCGACGGCCTCGTCGCGGACCACGACCTGCACGATCCCGCTGGCCTCGCGGAGGTCGAGGAACGCGACCCCGCCGTGATCGCGCCGACGCGCCACCCACCCGGCAAGGGTGACG
>JBDSPC010000329.1:0-4645 GCA_039914485.1 Nocardioides sp. | reverse complement strand
CACGAACCGGACGTCACGCTCTTCGAGTGCGCGGAGTACGAAGTCTTCCTGCTTACCCATGCGCACATCATGTCGCACGGGCCCGACTGTCCGGTCGCGGCGTCAGTGCCTGAGAAGCCGTCAGCGGTAGACGTTGCAGGAGATTACGTCGTCACTGACCAGTACGCCGTTGCGGACCCGCTCCATGGGCGTCAGGTAGCTCTCGGTCACCGGCGCCCACGCGATGGCGCCCGGCCGTCCGCGGTACTGCACCTGTCGGACCTTGATCGTGAGCGTGACCGCCTCGTTGATGGTGCCCGCCCAGCAACCGGTGGCCCGCGACTTGCCCCGCGCCTCCTTGAAGCCGACGGTGTCGCCGATCGCCTTGCCGGCGTAGCGCCACACGACGTGCGTGTCGGCGGGAACGCTGGTGGTGAGCCACGGGGGCCTGATCCGGACGCTCATGCCGGCAGTCCTGGCCGACGGCAGGGTGATGGTCACCGAGCCAGAGGTGACGGTCTCGGGCAGGGACTCGTAGATCGCGTTGGCGCCGTCGTAGGACAGCAGCGAGACGACGCAGCCTTCGCACCTGGCGATCTTCAGGGTGAGGTCGGTGTCGAGCTCGATCGCGGGGGCGCGCTCAGGCACGGCGCGTGCAGGCGTGGCGCCGAGCAACGACGTCATCAGGATCATCAGGGTGCTGATCAGCACGCCGGCCAGGGGGCGGACCGGGTTACGGGACACGAGCAAACCTTCCGCAGTCAGGGTGTTCAGAGTTACGACGCACGCGTCGGACGGATTGTTGTGGTCACTTTTCCGGCACCCAGTCCAGGTCGGCGAGCCAGGCCGTGGCGGTCGCGTCGCTCGGCATCCGCCAGTCCCCGCGCGGGCTCATGGTGCCGCCCGAGCTGACCTTGGGCCCGTTGGGGAGGGCACTGCGCTTGAACTGGTTGGCGAAGAACCGCTTGAGGAAGACCTCGAGCCAGGTCCGGACCTCGGCGAGGTCGTAGGCGACGTGGGCCTTGTCGGGGAACCCGGGCGGCCACTCCCCCGCGGCCGCATCGCGCCAGGCGTGCCAGGCCAGGAACGCGATCTTGCGCGGGCGGTATCCGCGGCGTACGACATGGAAGAGGGAGAAGTCCTGCAGGTTGTAGGGACCGACCATGTCCTCGGTCGCCTGCGGCTTCTTGCCCTCCTCGGTCGGGATCAGCTCGGGGGTGATCTCCTGCTCGAGGATCTCGGTGAGCACCGCGTTGGTGTCCTCGCTGAACTCGCCGTTGGTGATCACCCAGCGGATCAGGTGCTGCACGAGCGTCTTCGGCACGCCGGCGTTGACGGTGTAGTGCGACATCTGGTCACCGACGCCGTAGGTGCACCAGCCGAGCGCCAGCTCGGACAGGTCGCCTGTGCCGACGACGAGGCCGCCACGGTGGTTGGCGAGGCGGAAGAGGTAGTCGTAGCGCAGGCCGGCCTGGACGTTCTCGAAGGTGACGTCGTAGACCTTCTCACCGTCGGCATAGGGGTGGTCGAGGTCCTTGAGCATCTGCTCGGCCGCGGGCCGGATGTCGATGGTCTCGAACGTGACGCCGAGCGCCTGGCTGAGCCGGGTGGCGTAGCTCTTCGTCAGCTCGCCGGTCGCGAAGCCGGGCATCGTGAAGACGTGGATGTCGGTCCGCGGGCGGCCGAGCCGGTCCATGGCCTTGGCCGCCACGATCAGGGCGTGCGTGGAGTCGAGCCCGCCGCTGACGCCGATGATCGCCTTCGGCGTACCTATCGATTCCAATCGGCGCTCGAGGCCGGAGACCTGGATGTTGTAGGCCTCGTAGCAGTCGAGCGCGAGCCGCTCGGCGTCGTCGGGCACGAACGGGAAGCGGTCGACCTTGCGCATCAGGCCGATGTCACCCTCCGGCGGGTCGAGCGCGAACTCGATCACGCGGAACTCGTCCTCGCCGGCGGCCCCGCGCCGGTTGTCGTCGAAGCTGCCCTGTCGCAGCCGCTCCTGCCGGAGCCGGTCGAGGTCGACGTCGACGGTCGTGCGCACGGCCCCCTCGGGGAAGCGCTCGCCCTCGGCGAGCAGGTCGCCGCACTCGTAGATCAGCGTCTGGCCGTCCCAGCTGAGGTCGGTGGTCGACTCGCCCTGGCCTGCGGCCGCATAGAGGTACGCCGCATTGCACCGTGCGCTAGCACTGCGCACGAGCAGGCGGCGGTCCTCGGCGCGGGCCACCGTGATCGGGCTGCCGCTGAGGTTGACGAGCACGGTCGCGCCGTTGAGCGCGGCCTCCGCACTCGGCGGGATCGGCACCCACATGTCCTCGCAGACCTCAGCGTGCAGCAGGAGTCCGGCGACGTCGGTGGCGGAGAAGATGAGGTCGGGGCCGAAGGGGATCTCCTCGCCACCCAGCGTGAGGAACTGCCCGTGCTGGTCGTCGCCAGGTGCGAACCAGCGGCGCTCGTAGAACTCGCGATAGTTCGGGAGGTAGGCCTTGGGTGCGATCCCGAGGATCTCGCCGCCGTGGATGACCACCGCACAGTTGTAGACGCGGTTGCCCTTGACCAACGGGGCACCGACGACGAGGACCGACAGCAGGTCGGCACTCGCCTCGACCACCTCGACCAGCGCCTCGCGCACCGCGTCGAGCAGCGGGTCCTGGAGGAAGAGGTCGTCGATCGAGTAGCCGCTCAGCGCCAGCTCGGGGAACACCGCCACCGCGACGTGCTCCTCGGAGGCCGCCCGCGCCTGCTCGATGATGCGCTCGGCGTTCCGGGCAGGATCGCCGATCGCCACCGGCAACGTGATGGCCGCGACCCGCGCGAAGCCCTGGGCGTAGGCGGAGTAGAAGTCCACGGCGTCACTCTAGGGCTCAGTCGTCCGGCAGCGTGTTCTGCTCCACCTCGCTGATCGTCGGCTCGCCGCGGTTGCAGAAGACCTCGATCTCGATCGACCGGTCCCCCTTGGCGAAGACGGCGTCGATGTCCTCGTCCGGCGCGGTCTCGAAGCTCACGGTCCGCCAGCCGGTGGCCGGTCGCGCATCCACGCCGCTCGCGTAGGGCCCCTGGCACGACACGTCGATCTCCCCGAACTCCTCGGCGAAGGCGCTGCATGACGCCAACCCACCGCCCCGGGCGTAGTCCAGTGAGCAACGGCTGTCCCGAGGCCGGGATGACAACCACTCACCACTGGAGTACCCGCGGGCGATGTCGCCGTTCAGTCAGAGCAGGTCCGGCGCGACCTCGATGCCGCGCATGCCCGAGTCGCCGGTCGTGATCAGCTCGAAGTCACCGTCGCGGAAGTGCCACGCAACGAGGTGCCACTGCTCCTCGCCGATCTCCATGGACCCGAAGTTCATCGGCCCGACCAGCAGGAGCACGGTGTCGGGGTCGAGGAAGCCCTGCACCGTCATGAAGCCGTTGTCGCTGTAGACGGAACTCGGGTCCCGTACCGGGGCATAGCCGACAATGTCTCCGGTGGCCGCGTCCACCACCACGGGTCCGGCCATCTGACCCGTCATGGTCTGGGCGGGTGCGCCGGTGTAGGCGACCAGCCCGAACCGGGTGGCCAGCCGTTCGCCGTAGCCGGGGACGAGCACGCGGTTCTGCACCGTGTCGCCGTCCCACTCGACGAGGTCGTTGGTCTTCCACCGCTTCTCGCGCACGGTTCCGTCGTCGGGATCGACCATGAGCGTGCCGACGCTGAGCTTCCCGCCGAAAGGAGCGGGCTCGCCGTTGCCTTCGAAGCCCACCACCCACGGCTCCTTCCAGTGCAGTACGACGAAACCGTCGTCGCCCGCCCACAGCAGGGCGGGGCGCGTGTCGAACGGCCCCTCGAGCTCGGGCGGCCACGGGATGGTCCGCACGTTCCCGGTCGCGTTCACCACCAGGATGCCTGCGTCAGTGGACATCGCGACCCGGTCCGCGGTCGGGCTGATCGATGGCCACACGACGTCGGACAGGCTGCCGACGATCGCGGACGCCGTGCCGGGCACGCTGCGCCACTCGCCGTTGCTGCCGAGCAGGCGGAGGTCGCGCCCCTTCTCGGGCCAGGCGATCACGATGTCCGGCAGCGGGTTGTCGGCGATGCTCGGCGCCGTTTCCGGCGCCGCCAGCGTCGTCGGAAGCACGGAGTCGCGACGGGGTGCGGCGGGGAGGTCGAAGGGATCCCAGACAGGCTGGGTCCGCTGGTCGCCGACGTACTCGAGCGTCGACGTCGAGGTCGGTGTCGGCTGTGGTGTGTCCACTGTGTCGGCGGAGTGGTCGTCCCGGTTGAGGAAGAGCGAGGGTAGCGCCACCGCGAGCACGACCATGCCGACGATGAACGCGCGGCGGTGCCGGAGTCGGCGTGACCGCTCCGCGAGCGCCCGCGTTGCCAGCGGCTGGGCGTCGAAGTGCTCGCTGGCCTTCTCGAGCGCGTCGCGCAGCTGTGCCTCGTTCACGATGTCCTCCCGATCAGGTCGAGCAGCTCGGGCGCTCCGTCGCGCAGCCGGGCCAGCGCAGCCGCGTTCTGGCTCTTCACGGTGCCGATGCTGACGCCGAGGATCTCCGCGGTCTCGCGCTCCTGCAGTGTGAACGCACAGCGCCATGAGAAGGTTGGCGCGACTTCTCGCGGCTCGCTCCGCCGTACGCTCGCGGCATGCCGATCGAACGCCCGCGCCCGCCGCAGCGCCCCTTC